>NZ_JALJRM010000022.1:0-71282 GCF_024519685.1 Paenibacillus sp. Pae15
TCATGCGGCCGGAAAATCAATCTACCATAACTCCGTACCGTTTGGCAACTGTTTTTTTATCCAGACTGAGGAACGAATCCTTTCGTCCAGACGCTGATTCAGTTGCAGTATTTTCGGAGTCACGGTTTAATAATCTATCATATTCGATTTCGTTTTGCAAGTCTTTTGGTTTCCGTGCTTGGGATCGTCCGCAAGCCCAGAGAAACCGTCTGACTTGTACCCTGTCTGCCTCGCAACAGCTCAGGATTAGTAATTTATCATATCTATTAACAAAACGCAAGCGGAATATTGTTCAATCCGGAATGGACTCAGCGGTCATTCTCCGTTGAAGAACCGGGAACGACCGCCGTATCCTGTATTCGGTTTGGTTCGTCCGGGGTTTACCCGGCATTCGAGTCCAATGTCTACTCCCTTGGTGATGATCATCCTTGTCTTCCTTGAGCTGACGTTCTTCATTGCTCTTCTTTCTTTAAACCAGCTACACTCTCCAGGTAAATATAGACCCCCTTTCAACCTAATGATAGCGGTTACAAAAAGATCCGTTTGTCAAGACTTAAAATGAGCACAGGCACAGCGCCCTATCTTTGTCAGAAGCATCAGGACAGCTGCCGAAGATCTGATCACATTTCGACAAACCGGTCCTGTGGGTGTTTCTTGAACTGACAGAAGACGCACAGGGTGCGATTCCGCTTCGACATAAAACTGCTTCAAGCTTGACAGCTAAAAGCTCCCTGGTTTGTTAGATAAAAAAAGCCGAGGATCCGTGACGGATCATCGGTCATCCGAAGCCTATTCTCCTGCTGATCACCTGCCTACAAACCGGGGCGCCCGCTTCTCCTTGAAAGCAGCCAGCGCTTCTATGCGGTCGGCTGTTGGAATGATGGCCTCATAAGTTTGAGATTCGATACGCAGGCCGGTCTTCAAGTCAGCCTCGCTTCCATATTGAATCGCATACTTGGCCTGCCTTACCGCCAGCGGACCGTTCTTCATGATTTCGTCCGCTAAATTCAGCGCGGGGCGCATCACGTCCTCCCCTTTCCCGGCTACGCCATTCAACATGCCCAAGGCCAATGCTTCCCCGGCGGTAATTCGCCTTGCCGTAAAAATTAGCTCTTTCGCCCGGGCCATCCCGATCAGCCGAGGCAGCCGCTGGGTTCCGCCGCCTCCGGGAACGATCGCCCAGCTGACCTCCGTTAAACCGATAAGCGCCCCTTTGACCGCATAACGAAAATCGCAGGACAGCGCCAATTCCAAACCGCCGCCGAGCGCATGTCCGTTCATCGCGGCAATCGTCGGTTGGGGCAGCTCTTCAATCATCGTGAACACATCGCGGATTTTCATCACATTCCGGCGCACCTCCTGCTCGGTAAGCGTTTGCCTTTCTTTCAAATCCGCTCCCGCACTGAAGGCTTTATCACCGGCACCCGTAATAATAACCGCATAGACGTCGTTATCCATTCGAATGCCGCTGACCGCTTGCTCCAATTGCACCAGCATCCGATAGTCGAAGCAGTTCAGCCTTTCCGCCCGATTCAAGGTAATGACCGCCAAATGCTCCCGTTTATCCAGCAAAACGAGCGACTCCTCCATTTTCCATCGTTCACCTCCAACCTATCTCTCTCAGGTCATCGTACCGCTACACTTGGATCGAAACGGTGACGGTTTCCAAAAAATCGTATAGCCCCTCTTTCCCCCCCTCACGCCCCCATCCGCTTTCTTTGACTCCTCCGAAAGGAGATTCAATATTGGCCGAAACGGCTCCGTTCACGCCTACGTTGCCGACCTCCAGCTTTTCGGAAATGGTGAGCACTCTGGAAACATCCTTCGTGTAGACAAAACCTGCAAGTCCGTAAGGCGTCGCGACGGCACGCGATACGACCTCATCCTCTTCCTTGAACGTAAGAAAAGTCGCTACCGGACCAAAGGTCTCTTCCCGGCAAATATCCATATGATCCTGAGCTCCTCTGATCATCACAGGCAGGTAGTAATAGCCTGAGTCCGAATCCACACCGTCTACCATCTTGCCGCACACTTGAGCCTCCGCTCCTTGAGCCACGGCACTTTTGACCAGCCGGTCCACCTTTTCAATCGCTCTTTGATGAATGAGCGGACCGATATGGGCTTCCTTATGATGCCCCGGTCCCACTTTCAAGGTATCGATTTGCCGATAAAACCGGTCAATAAACTCTTCCGCTATGGATTCATGTACGTAAATACGGTTAGGAGACCCGCAAACCTGGCCGGTATTTCTGAATTTGGCATACTGCAGGGTCTTTACGGCTCTCTCCTGGTCCGCATCCGGAAAAATAATGCACGGGGAATTGCCTCCAAGCTCCATATGCGTCTGCTTTAAATGCTGTCCCGCTTGTGCAGTGAGCAGACGTCCGACCTGAGTGGATCCGGTGAAGGTGATTTTCCGGACGGCGGGATGCTCGCAGAACACCTTTCCAATGGCCGCCGCATCTCCGGTAATGATGTTCACGACCCCTTGGGGAAAACCGGCTTTTTCCACAAGACGGGCGAGCATCAATGCCGTTAACGGCGTTTCCGGAGCGGGCTTGGCTGCAAACGTGCACCCTGCGGCGACAGAGGCGGCCAATTTTCTTGCCAGAATGCCAAAAGGGAAATTGAAGGGACAGATGGACACGACGACACCCACGGGTCGTTGCAGCACGAAAATCCGGTTATTCGGATTCGCAGGCGAAACCACGGTTCCGTTAATGCGCTTGGCTTCCTCCGAATACCAGCTTACGTAAGCGGAGGCCGAACGGATTTCCTCCATCGCTTCCTTCAATACCTTGCCCGATTCGGCGGTCAACAGAGAGGCCAACGGTAAAGCGTGCTCCCTCAATAAATTGGCTAACCGGTATAAATATTTCGAGCGTTCCCTCGCGCTGACCATCGACCAGCTGCCGAATGCGGCCTGAGCGGCTTCAACCGCTCGCTTCGCTTCTTGAGCGCCCCCTTTTGAAACGTAGGCAATCACATTTTTCGAAGAAGGGTCTTCGACTGGCTCCCATTCTCCGGACCGGCCCTCGACCCATTGTCCGTTAATGTACATCTTCAGTTGTTCACCGTGCTCGATGAATTCCAACCAAGGAAAGCTTTGCGCGTTTATTTGCACACTCATATCCAACCTCTCCCCCATTTCATTACACAGCTTCGACAATCGCTGCGATTCCCTGCCCTACGCCGATACACATCGTGGCCAAGCCCCTTTTGGCTTTTCTGCGTTTCATTTCATGCACCAGAGTGGTCAAAATTCTTGCCCCGCTGGCGCCCAGAGGATGCCCCAAAGCAATCGCTCCTCCATTGACATTCACGATCGACGGATCCAGTTCCAACCCCCGAATACATTGAAGCGACTGGGAAGCGAACGCCTCGTTAAGTTCCACCAGGTCCAGATCGGAAACGCTGAGCCCCGCCCTTTGGAGCACCTTTTGAACGGCCGGAATCGGGCCCAGTCCCATCACATCCGGTTCGACTCCGGCAACGGCTCCGGCCACAAATCGGGCTAACGGCTTTACGCCCAGCTCCTTCGCCTTGTCGGCACTCATCAACAGCAGGACGGAGGCGCCGTCGTTGACTCCGGAAGCGTTGCCAGCAGTAACGGTACCGCCACTGAACAGCGGCGGTAATTTCTCCAGCTGCTCCAGCTTAAGGTTAAAGCGGGGATGCTCATCCTGTGCGAAGGACGTCCGGTTCCCCTTGGCATCCTCCACCGTAACGGGGATGACCTCATCGTCAAACCGGCCCGATTCCCAGGCGCGCTGCGCCTTGTGCTGACTTTGCCATGCGAATTCATCCTGATCCGCCCGGGAAATGCGATACCGGTCCGCTACGATTTGGGCCGTTCCGGGCATGCTTGTCGATCCGTACAAGCGCTCCAACCGGGGATTGACGAACCGCCAGCCGATGGTGGTATCGTACATTTTCACATCGCCGCGGGGATATTCGGTTTCCGCTTTACCCATGACAAGCGGCGCCCTCGTCATGCTCTCCGTTCCTCCGGCAAGATAAATCTCGCCGGCACCGGCGCCGATGCTTCTCGCGGCGTACATCACCGCATCCAGCCCCGATCCGCACAAACGATTCACTGTCGTTCCGCCTACTTCCAGCGGCAATCCGGATAATAGAACCGCCATCCGGGCCACATTGCGATTGTCCTCCCCCGCTTGATTCGCGCACCCCAGAATGACATCTTCAATGTCCTGAACAGGCACCCCCGGGTTGCGATCAAGAATAGCCCGTATGGCGGCGGCGGCCAAATCGTCCGGACGTACCGATTTAAGAGCGCCCTTATACTTTCCTATCGGAGTTCTGACCGCATCGACGATCACAGCTTCTTTCATGAACGATCACCGTCACTTATTCTTTTTTCCCATACTCGTATACGCCTCTTCCGGTTTTGCGCCCTAAACGGCCGGCCTGCACATATTTGACAAGCAGCGGACAGGGCCGGTATTTTTCCCCCAAGGTTTGATGCAAATAGCGTAAATTGTTCAGCCGCGCATCCAATCCCACAAGATCCGCAAGCTCCAAGGGCCCCATCGGATAATTCAAGCCCAGCTTGATCGCTTTATCGATTTCCTCGGGAGTTCCGACTCCCTCCATCAGCATATAAAAGGCTTCATTGCCTACCAGGGCGCTCATCCTGCTGGTGACGAACCCGGGGAATTCGTTAATCGTCACCGTTTCTTTATTCATACGCCCGGCGACCAGCTGAATCAGCCGCACCGTCTCATCGCTCGTTTCCAGACCCCGCACCAATTCGATCAGCTTCATTTTGTAGGCCGGGTTAAAAAAGTGCATGGCCATGACTTTATCGGGACGCCTCGTAAACGAACCGATTTCGGTAGGGCTCAAAGTGGACGTGTTGCTGACCAGCAAACCATGCGCCGGAGCATGCCGATCGAGCATCTCGAAGATCTGCTTTTTCAAATCGAGCTTTTCCGTTACGGCTTCAATCACCAGATCCGCCGCTTGGACGCTGCCTTCCAAATCCGAGTGATAGGAAAGGCGCTCCTTGGCCGATGCCGCTTCTTCAAGCGTTAACTTGTTTCGTTGGACCGCGCCTGCAAAAAGCTCTTCTATTTCCTGCCGGGCGCTTTGCAAAACCTGTTCATATTTATCGACCAGCTTCACATGAAAACCGGAAACCGCCCCCGTGTAGGCGATGCCCCGGCCCATTACGCCGCCGCCGACAACAACCAGCTGTTCAATCAAAGCCTGTTCCCTCCCGTTAAGCGGATCAGTCATGCCGCCTTAAGCCAAATGCTTCATCTTTTCAAAAGGATTTTTGCAATGCTTGCAATAGTAAATCTCCTTGCACAGCGATGATCCGAAAGGGCTGTCCCGCACGATATGCTTGGAGCCGCAGTAGGGGCAATGAACGACCCCGTCCGCAGCCAAGGCAATCCCGTACGTTTTTAATGCCGTTTCCCCGTCGGAGCTGATTTTCTGAGATGTCCAGGATGAGGTAAAGCTCCAGCCCACTTCGGCTCGTTTGCCCGGAAATTGCTCCTCCAGGACGCCGATCACCAGCTCGCGTATATGTTCCAATGCGGGGCAGCCGGAGAAGGTGGGCGTTAGAACGACTTGAATGTGCTCCGGGCCGCAGTCAATGTTCTCGACAATACCCAGATCCACGATGCTGACAGGCAGCTCGGGATCCTCTACCGATTTTAGCGCCTCGCGTACCGCTTGTTTCTCCGCATCCATACGAAATCACCACCTTCGCTTTATCCCCAGACCATGTCCGGGTTTTGACGGTAAACCAAAGTAAATTCGTTGTACAACGGCATAAAACCGGAAGAGTGCAGTCCATAACGTCCGCCTTGTACCGACAGATTGCCGATCATCTCTTGTTCAGGGCATGGAATCGATAGTCCCAATTGGATCAATCGGGGATTCAATTCGTCCAGGCATTGCTTTAGCAGCGACTTCGCGCTGACCGAATTTAGGCCGTATTCCGCGGAGACGCGCTCAATTAACGGATCGGCGAAAAAATCGGAGATCAGCGGGTAAATTTGCCCGGCCGCTTTTTGCAGAAGCGATTGGCCTTGGCTGTCTTCCGAAATGAAAAGAGCCCATTCCATCCAATGCTCCAGATGAACGGCCTCCTCCCGCTTCATCAATCTCAGAACATCTTGCAGCCCCGAATCCGGGATTTCTCCGCCGAAGGACAAGCGCACGCCGTCGCAAATGTCATAGATGAGCTGCTTCATCACCAGCCGGGCCCAATCGTACTCATACCAATATTCGGCTAACCGGGAGACCTTGATTTGTTCCGGCAGCTTCCCGTAGATCAAATGATCTATCTGCTTTTCGCCGGTCGTATGGAGGTTCAGCAGCATCCTGCAGTGTCCGATCTCATCCTGGGAGATCGAACCGATGGCGATGTTTTCTTCCAGATCGGGTCCATATTCATATATTTTTTTGGTCAGCAAATGGCCTACCCAAAACTCGTCTTCCGCCCATTGATTCACAAAGTCGATAAGTACCGTATTTTCCTGCATGACAGCCCCTCCAATCAGACGTTGTACTCCATAGAAGCCAAGCGATATTTTTTATCTTTCGACATGCCCAAAAATTCGGTGTCCTGAAAATAGATCATGTGCTTTCGATTCACAATGCTCAGCTTCACGCAATTCTCGCGGCGGGCAAAAATTTCTCTGGCGCTGTGAAGGGCCAGGATCTCGCTCGGCGCCCGCACACTGCCTACATGAATGGCGGAGCGGTCCGCTTTTTCTTGAATGAATACCTCATATAATTGCTGTTTGCTCGTATCGTGTTGAGCCTGAGCCATACCGGTTCACCTCGCATCATGCCGTTTGGATTTTACTGCCCTTGTTCATCAAATCCCTGATCCATTGATAGTTTTCGTAGCTTTTACTTACGCTTTCTCGCCAATATTCCGAGGAAGGACCGCCGCCGTTAATCACCGCTTTGACCTCTTCCCAATCCGGCTCGGTATAGGACCAGGTTCCTGTTTTTGCATCTTTGGCTAATTGCGGATCTTGAAACTTGTAGCCCAAAGATTCCACCAGAGGAACAATCTTATCCAACCAGCGCGTGCGAATCGTGTCATTGGTGTCGACCTTGATTCTCCATTTCAAGGCATTGCTTGGCGCTTTGCCTTTCTCCGACGGACCAAAGTAAGCCAGCATCCGCGGATACCAGAGATCGAATGCATACTGCACGGTTTCCCGCTGCCGATCGGTGCCATGTGTCGTCAGCTGTTGAATCATATTCACGGCCAGGTTGTAATGGAAGGACTCTTCCTTCATGATTTTTCTCAGCGCCCGTTGATAGGGGAGGTAGCTGCCCTGCACCAGCGATTGAAATTGGACGATCGCCCCGGTGTTTTGCAGCAGCATAGCCGCAACCATTTCCTCATAAGAGCCGAAGGAGTAATGAAAAATATTCAACAGCTTGTTTTTGCGTTCAATATATCCTTCAATGATTTCTTCCCGCGAGTAGCCCAGATCTTCACAGGCCCGAATGAGAATATGAGCGTGGCCCATTTCGTCCTGAGATTTTGCCGCGTACATCATTTTCCTGACAATCGAAGGGGTATAAGGAATCCACTGGGACAGCATCATCGCGCCTACAATTTCGGCTAACGCCTGAAAGCCCATGACTCTCGTCACTTCCTTTTTGTATTCCTCCGGCATCCAATCGGTCGAATCGACTTTCCCGCCGCCTTCCACATGCTGAAAAAAAGCTTGAGCCGTCATCATATCGTATAGCCTCCTTTTTTAATTACTGTTAATTAAAATGCTTTGCAAAAAATATGCACGGCCAGAGCAGCCGAATCATTCCCTACTCTTCCGCCGGCATTTTCCGTTAACCCTACTCGGGCTCCCTCCACTTGTCTTGCACCAGCCTGGCCTCTTAGCTGCCACACGATCTCACAGATTTGAGCCAATCCGGTCGCTCCGCTGGGATTCCCTTTCGAAACGAGTCCACCGCTCGTATTGACGGGAATGGTACCGCCAAGCGTTGTTGCCTTCTCCCGAAGAAGCTTGACGCCTTCCCCTTCTTTACAAAAGCCCAATGATTCATAAATGAACAGCTCTACCGGTGAAACGGAATCGTGAACCTCCGCTACATCAATATCCGTAGGTTCCACTCCCGCCAGCTCGTATGCGCGTTTGGCCGCCCGCTCCGCCGCACGTTCGCCGTCCTCGGCATAAGGCGCTGAAGAATTGACTACGGAAGCCAGGACATCGACCGGTTCGCTTAACGAAGTGCGTTTGGCATACGCTTGGCTGGAGATCACGGCCGCAGCGGCGCCATCGCCTATAGGAGAGCACATCAGCCGGGTCAAAGGATCGCTTACCATAGGCGAGTTTAATATATCCTCTACGGTAATCGGGTTTCTGTATTGGGCATACGGATTAAGGGAAGCATGATACCGGTTCTTTTCCGATATGAGAGCAAATTCCAGCGGACTCACTCCGTATTTATCCATATAGGCTCTTGTTCTTTGGGCATAGGATTCGATGAAAATACTTCCCTGCATTTCGCCGTCCTTGATCAGCTCCACGTCTGTTGCGGCGGCAAGCGCCTTTAATGTCCGGGAACGGTCTGGATGGAACAGCTTCTCTGCTCCAACGACGAGAACCACATCGTATTGTCCCGACTTGACCGCCATATGGGCCAGATTGAACGCAGTAGACGCGCTTGCGCAGGCATTCTCCACATTATAGACGGGAAGTCCCGACAACCCGGAATCCCAAAGGCTGACCTGGCCCCGAACGCATTCCTGACCCGTGACGAAGCCGGCCATGGAATTCGCAAAGAATACCGCCTGGATTTCTTTTTTGTCTATTCGGGCGTCTGCCAGAGCTTCTGTGATTGCGCTTTGTGCCAAGCTCCTCAAGGTTTCGTGCTCATGCCTGGCAAATCGGGTCATCCCGACTCCGAGAATTTTCACAGGGTTCATGCTGAAGCCCCCTTCTCTCAACTACTTTTTTTCCAAACCGCTCAAAATCATTTGAGTAAATTGCCGGCTGACTTCCTGAACGCTGTATTTCTTTTCCGGCTTGAACCATTTATAAAGCCAGCTGCACATCCCCAGAATCCCGTTAACGACCAACACAGGATCCAAATCCACGAAATCGTTGGTTTTCACCCCTTGAGCGTAAATATTTCTGAGAACACGGATGAATTCTCTTTCGCGGGCGGTAATCAACTCCGTGTGATCTTCGGACAATTCATATTTATCTTGAAAAAATACCGTGAAGAAATCGAGATTATTGGCAACCAACGCGGAATATTCTTCTATCACCATTCTCAATTTGTCTTTAGGATTCATGGAATTTTCTGCGATCCGATTCATGGAATCCAGCCCTAATTTCATCGTCCGTTGGAAAATTTCATATAGAATCTCCTGTTTACTATTGAAGTGATAATAGACAGCCGGTGCAGTAATTTCCAGACGATCGGCAACATCCTTCAAGGTTGCGCTTTTATATCCCTTTTCCTGAAATATCCTAGCCGCCTGGTCTATGATTTCCTCGCGACGGAGATGGTATTTCTGGCTTTTAGATCCCATGACTTAGAACACCTCTAAACGATATTTACTAGATGACATTCGGCTTCGAATGAACCAATACGACCGCCCTGGATTCCACGACCTCATGACCGTGCTGGTTCACGCATCGCCCTGCAAGCTCAACGAATCCCGCTTTCAGCTTCTCTTTATAGGTCAGGGCTTCGATGGTCCATCGGGTGGTTACGGTATCGTTGGCGAATACCGGCTTGAGGAATTTGCCGCTGATGTTCGTGTTGGCCACGGCTGTACCCGCAAAAAAGTTTCCCAACGACGACGCCATCACACCAAGCGTGAAGGGCCCGGGAAAAATCCGCTTTTGAAACGGGCCTTTTTGAACAAAGGTTTCATTGACATGCACAGGATTGAAGTCGCCAAACAAGGCACTTCCCAATACCAAGTGCGTTTCGGTCAATGTAACGGAGGAACCAAATGCATCGCCAACCTGCAAATCATCGAAATACTTGCCCTCGACAACACCAATAATTGCCATTATACCCTAACTTCCTTTCTTATTGTATCAAAGATTCGATACAAATCTCCAGAAATTTCAGTTGCTTTAAAAGATTCCAGGTCAATAAAGCGGTGATGGGTTTTGCCCGTGCAGATCAGTTTTTCTTGTTCCGCGCGGATGATTTTATATTCGCATTCGAAGCCTTTGGCCGATAAATGTTCGATTCGGGCATGAATGATCAGTTCGTCGTCCAATCTGGCCGGCGAAAGATAGGAAAACTCCGAGCGAATCACCGGTGTTGCCACATTGTATTGTTCCGCCATCCTTTTGTGCGACAGGTTATATTTGCGCAAGACTTGTGCTTGCGCTTTTTCTGCAAATGCCAAATATCTGGCGAAATAGACCACTCTGGCATAATCTACATCGTCAAAATCGACAACCAGCCGATACTCCAATCCAACCCCTCGCTTCATTATTCATAATCGTGGATATACTCCACATGGAAAGGATCCACCGTCATCACCAATTGTCTTGAAAGAGCCAACATGAGAATGGCTAAATTTTTGATGCCGGGCACATCATGCTGACAAAGCCGTTTAAGGTTCTCGTGCGTTTGAAATACCAATTCCTCCGTATTCATTTCCAGCTGCTTGCTCATGTTTGATTCGCCTCCCGATTCTTATTTTGCCTTATTTCGCCGTATAGAAAATGCGGTCGCGGTCTTTGCTGCGTTCGTCGGTCCAACGGCGGACTTTAAATTCAAAACGCGGCAAGCTTTCCTTCGCTTCCGTGACTTTCATCCGGACCCCGACTTTATGCCGGATCTGATCCTCCAATAAGCAGAGCATTTCCCGCTTTCTGTCCTCCGATACGAAGCTTTTGAATTCCAACGTGATCAACACCTCTTCTGTTCCGTTCTCCTCCATATACACCTTGCCCCGGTATTCTTCCACTTCATCATAATGGAACAGAATGGATTCGATAGCGGCAGGCCATACATTGACGGCCTTGATTTTGATCATGTCGTCGTATCGTGCGATGCTTCCGGCCTCAAAAGCATCGAAGGCGCGACCGCAGGAGCAGGTATGATGCGGCAGGAATACGACTTTGTCATCGGTCGAGAACCGGATCAGCGGAGCCGCTTCGCGATCCAGATTCGTCAATACGATTTCGCCTTCTTCCCCCGGCTTCACCGGCTCGCCGGTTTCCCGGTTGAGCACCTCGACATAGGACATGTGTTCGAAGATGTGAATATGGCCTCGAGTCCCGTTATGCAGAACCCCGTGCTCGCATGTAAACCCAAGTCCGCCGCCCTGCTGCGTTGAACCGTACATTTCAAAAAGCTTGGCGCCCCAGAAGGCTTCCATTTTCTCGACCCAGGCGGGGGAGTAGCATTCCGTAGCCAGCATAATGCTCTTGAGCTCCGGAAATTCCTTGCGCGGGTCAATGCCCATTTCGGTACAAAGCACGGATAACCGTGTCAGGTAGGCAGGCACGATGGTGATTTGATTCGGCTTGAAACGAAGCATCATTTTCAGTTTGTCCTCGGATCTTTGGGTGCCTACATGCATACTCAACACGCCTAGATGCACGTAAGATTGCGTCAACGAATCCGGACCCGCCAATTGTCCCGCCGAGCCGGGCCACGTATTGTAACAGGTATCTCCCCGGTTTACCCCGGACCAATGCAGACCCATCGCCCACGTTTGGCCTGCGTATTCCTGATCTGCTCGGCTTCGACCGTACACTTCCTGTCCCAATCCGGAGGTTCCGCTTGTCATATACAGACCGATCAATTGCTCCTTTTTCATCCATGTCCGGCTGCCGAAAGGCGGATTGGCCTGCTGATCGGCGACCAGATCTTGTTTGCTGATTCTCGGCACCTTGTTCCGGAAATCATCAAAATGACGGATATCGTCGGGTTTGATCTTGTGCCGGTCAAATAAATTCCGGTAAAACGGATTGCGCGCATATTGATGCTCCAGCAAAAATTTGAGCTTTTTCCATTGCAGTTGTTTGATTTCTTCCCGGGTCAGCTGTTCCAATTTCGGATTGAATAAGCGTCGGTTCATCTTCATTCCTCCACTATGTTGGATTTAATTACGCACCCATATACATCTTTTGGATATCGGAATCTGCGGATAATTCGGAAGAGCTCCCTTCCTTCAACACTTTTCCGTGCGATAAGACATAGGATCGGTCCGATACATGTAAGGCGGCCTTCACATTTTGTTCCACCAGCAGAATCGAGATATGCTGATCCCGCAGCCTGCGGATGGTTTTGAAAATTTCTTTCGTAATAATCGGAGAGATCCCTAAGGAAGGCTCATCGAGCATCAGTAATTTAGGCTGTGCAATAAAGCCGCGTGCAATCGCGAGCATCTGCTGTTCCCCTCCGCTTAGCGTACCGCCTTTGTGATGGAGGCGTTCGTAAAGTCTCGGAAAGAGCTCGAACGCTTCCTTGATTTTCCGGGCTACCTTCTCCTTTTCCCTTCTCCAACGGAAGGCACCCAGCTCCAAATTTTCAATCACGGTAAGCTCCTTGATGACTCCCCTGCCTTCCGGCACATGAATCAGTCCGGCCTCGACTCTTTTGTAATCCGGCATATGGGTGATATCCCTGTCCATAAAGGTGATGCTGCCCTTGTAGGCGGGATTCAATCCGGATAAGGTTCGAAGCAGCGTTGTTTTGCCGCCCCCGTTCGCGCCTAAGATGCTGACGATTTCCCCTTCCATCACTTCCAGCTGTACCTGCTGCAAAACATGGATTTTGCCGTAGCCCGATTCCAGGTTTTCCACCCTAAGCACTGATATCCTCCTCTCCCATATAAGCCTGAATCACATCACGGTTGCGGTTAATGTCTTCCGGGGACCCCTCGGCGATTTTCTTTCCGTTATTCATCACCACAATGTCATCGGAGACCTCCATGACGAGTCCCATATGGTGCTCCACCAGCAAAATGGTTATGCCCATTTGGCGTATTTCGCGGAGAACGCCAACCAGGCGTTTGGTCTCGCTGTCATTTAATCCGGCGGCCGGTTCATCCAGCAGCAGCATCCTGGGTTTTGCCATCAAGGCTCTGGCTAACTCAAGCAACCGCTGATACCCGCAGGGAAGCTCGCTTGCCGGCGCGTGCAGCCAATCGGACAGCCCGATCTGGCCGCTCACCCGATGCGCTTCTTCCAACGCTTCTTGTTCTTCTTTACGGGAGATCATACTGCGTATACTGCTTCGGAGCATGCCCGCCTGGAAGCGCTTATCATAGCCGACCAACAAATTGTCCAGAACGGTAAATCCGTTGCTGTCAAACATTTTGACGCCTTGAAAGGTCCGAATAATCCCGTAATGGGCGATCTGGTGCGGCTTTCTTCCCGTAATGGCCCGGTCTTCAAAAATCACTTGACCCTCCGTCGGGGCAAAATTCCCCGATATGATGTTGAACATGGTGGTTTTCCCCGCTCCGTTCGGGCCGATGAGGGCTTTAATGCTTCCTTTCTTGATGTCGAAGCTCACTTGATCCACAGCTTTCAAACCGCCAAACATTTTGGAAATCTTCTGTACCTGCAGCATCGAAACACCTCCATACCGTTGGGCTGATTCGGTCTCGTCACACTTTGCGCCGTTGAAAGAACCTTTTTTGTAAAACACCGTAGATGCCTTTAGGCATGAACAGCAAAATGACGATGAGCGCCGCCCCGGTCAGCAATATTTTATAATCCTTAAATGAATGCGTCGTTTCGACCAGCAGCACCCATACGAAGGATCCCAGCAGGGGACCGTAGATGACTCCGTGACCGCCAAGCAAGGACATGACAACCAAATCGACGGAAAGGGCCAAGCCGAAAATATCCGGCGCGATAAAGCTCAAATAGTTGGCCATCACAAAACCGGCCGCAGCCGCATACATCGCGCTGACCACGAAAATCTGAAGCTTCACCTTCCCCGTATAAATGCCCAAGGCCGACGCCGCTTCTTCATTGCTTTGGATCGCAACCAAGGACCGCCCCGTGCGTGTTCGGGTCAGATTGCGGGCCAGAATAAATCCGACTCCGAAAATAACCCAGGCTAATATAAAATAGCCTCTTTCACCCAAGCTGTTCGAAAATACGGTCAAGGAATTCACGGACATTCCCGAAGAGCCGCCGGTGAGCGGGAACATCGATATCGCCAGCGCCTGAACCAGAAGGGCGAAACCCAGCGTGGCAATAGCCAGGTAATAGCCTTCCAGCTTCAAAATCGGATAACCGATGATGAACGCCACAAGCGCTGAACCGATCAGAGCAATCATAAAAATGAGAACCGGATGTACGCCATGCTGGCTTAGTATGGCTGTAATATAGGCTCCAAGTGCGATAAAGCCTCCGTTGCCGAGCGAAATTTGTCCGCCGTATCCCATCAGCATTTCCAGGCCGGTGGCCGCTAAAGCGTAGATTCCTACAAAGGTAAGCATGCTGTACAGATAGTGATTGGGAGGAAGCACAGCGAGCATGATGGCGACCGGCACGATAACAACGGTCCAAACGGCGATTTGTTTTTTTCTCATCGCTTAAACCCTCCTACTAACCCTTTGGGCATAATAATGAGGAGCAGGAGCAAAAATACAAGCGTCATCACATCCTTGTACTCCGATGAAACGAATCCCGCCATATTGCTCTCGAATATCCCGAGCAGCAGTCCTCCCAGCAAAGCCCCGACCGGACTTCCCAGCCCTCCGAGAATCGAGGCCACCAAACCCTTTACGACAAAGACAAGTCCCAAGGTATAATTCATCAGCAGCAGAGGCGCGATCACGACGCCGCTTATGGCGCCGATTGCACCGCTTAAACCAAAGGCGATCATTCTCATCTGGTTCACGCGGATGCCGGCAAGTCTTACGCTCTCAGGATTCGAGGAGCAGGCCCGGAACGCTTTGCCGTAATACGTTTTATGCAGAAAATAGTAGAGCCCGCCGTTGATCAGAACCATGACGGCAACAATCACCAGGACCTGGTACTGAATCGTAATGTCGCCCCATTTGACGGCGCCGGCCCAAACCGGCTCGGCCGTTTTGGACTGTTTGCCGAACACCAGCATGGAAATCCCTTGTAAAGTAATCATGATGGCCAAGGTCATGATAATTTGATTAATCAACGGCGAGGAAGAAACCGGCCTCATCAAGGAACGCTCGATGATCAGTCCGACGATTACCGCAATGAATACCGCTGCAATAAAAGCCAATACGGAAGGCATATAACCGCTGAGTACAATAAATGAAAGCGCTCCCATTGTAAAGTATTCGCCTTGGGACAAATTAATCACTTTGGAGATCGAGAAGACTAACGTAAATCCCATGCCGATCAAGCCGTAGATGCTGCCTAAACTGATTCCCGTGATCAGGCTTTGCAAGACATTGTCCATAGGAAATCCCCTTTAAAACATATTTACTCGAGCAAGGACCATTTATTATCACGGATCTCTACGATTCTCAACGTTTCCGGAGACAGTCCGATCCGGTTGTCTTTGGTAAATTTGAAGGTTCCGTTCACGCCGATTATGCTCTCCCCCCCGTTTTCCAAATAATCCTTGATCTTCTGCGGGTCGGTTCCAGCCTGTTTCAAAGCATGATAAGCGACATTTAATGCATCGTAACCGAAGCCTTCGATATAACCGGGTACATAGTTATGATCCTTTTGAAAACGGGAGATGAATGTTTCCAAGACTTGCTTTTGCGGATGATCGTCAGGAATTTGCTCGAATGCCGTAATAATTCCTCCGGCGGCCAGCACTTTATCATTATCGATTTTTCCGATCAAGTCCAGGAAAGCTTGTGTAGCTGAAGAATGGGGAGGCAGCATCGGCACATTCAGCCCGATTTCATCCATTTCTTTCCTTACCTTGACGGCAGGCTCCCCTGTCACGAACGAAATCACAGCATTCGGCTTGGCTGCCATAATGGAAGTCAGCTGCGGCTTCATTTGGATATCGTTCATATTAAATGATTCTCGTTTGACGATATTGACTTTATACTTTTCCGCGTACCGGGCAATCGCTTTGTCTGCGATCTGTCCCAAGGCATCGTTGGGATTGAGGACACCGATATTGTTCAAGCCTTTATTGGCAAAGTACTGAAACTGACGCTCAATGACCTGATCCGTGGAATGGACGACCGCCCAGCCCCAGCCAATCTTCGGATCCGGGATGTAACCTCCCGACATCGAGATCATGGGAATTTTGGCGGATCCCGCCGCCTGCTCCGCAGCGTTGGAGGTCGGCGTGCCGTTCGGGCCGATGATCATCACGACCTTATCCTCATTGATCAGACGCTTGGCCCAACGGCTTGCCTCTTCCGGTTTGGATTGGTCATCGTAAACGATAATCTCAAGAGGATGGCCATTCACTCCTCCCGCTTCGTTGATTTGCTTTTTCAAGGTTTCAACGGCACGCTGTGTGCTTTGTCCCAGCCATCCGGCCGGACCCGTCAGAGAGAGTATTGTGCCGATTTTATAAGCTTCATTGCCCTTTGGTCCAGCGGATGGTTGGTCGGAGGCTGGATTCGTCTCTACCTGATGATTGGCGGACGGATTAGCGCATCCGGCTGCCGCAAGCATACAGATCATGATGAAAATAAAAGGAAGCTTGAACTTTTTCACCACTGCATTTCCCCCTCTATGGAAATATTTTTAAATAAAGCGCTTTCTTTTTTGGGGTAAAAAAATAAGGGAACTGCAATCAACGTCCTGATGGATGAATGCGAGTCGGCTGTCAAAATACGATATTTCCAATGTCAGCTCGTCAAATTGGCATCAAGCCTCACCTCCTGTGATGATAAAATTTTAATGAACGTTAAGTAAAATATACTGTAGAAACTTCTCTTTGTCAATTGATTTTTCGCACTATTCTGATATTGGTGTTTGTGACGGTTTGAGCTTGTTTGTCCATTCTCGTTTAATAAACAAAAGAGGCGAGCTCCTGCTCCCCCTTTCAGTGAATGATTATAATACTTCTTTATGCTTTATATCCAAAGGATTGCGAGACCTCTTTCATCATCTTTAATAAATATTGGCTTGTCACATCATCGATTTGCGTCGGGATCGTATGCGAAAAACCAACGACAACGATGACGGCGAGCAATCGCTTTTCAAAATTAAAAACCGGAAAGGCTATGGAGGATATGCTCGGAACCAGCGGTTCCTTCGCAAAAGATATAGCGTTCTTACGGACAATTAAAATTTCGGATTCCAGACGATGCCTCTGTTCCTCGTCAAGCTTGGCCAACTGCTGCTGTTTCCATTCCCGGATGAGATGTTCTTCCATGAAAGCCGCAAAAACCTTTGCGGTGGCCGACATAATGGGAAGAAACGTGCCGATTTGAGCCCCGATGTTCAGTCCCTGCAGACTATTGATAATTTTCACTACCATCGGTCCATTGTGAGACCACGTCGTCAGCAGTACGGTGTTTTTGCAGGTCCGGTTGATTTCCTGAAGAAAAGGCGTCACCCGCTCGATCATGTTCTCCCGGTTGATCGCTTTCATACCGTACTCTACCAGCTTGCTCCCAAGAGTATACAGGCCGGTTTCCTTATCCCTGTAAAGCATCCCGATTTGAGTCAGCGTATTCAGATACTTGTACAAGTTGCTCTTGGTGATTTTTGTTTTTTCGTATATCTCGTTGAACTTCAACGGTTTGTCATAAGAAGCGACTAATTCAAGGATCTCGTTGCCAACCTGCAAAGACTGAATTGTCGTACTTGTTTTGGAAGCAGCCATTTTAGACAACCCTTCTGTAATTGACCTCTGTATACAATATAAGATAATCATATCCAATGATCAATATCTCCCCATCACTTGACAGTTAAACGAGACGATCATCATCCCTGAGAAAGGCGTTCTTGATGATGCCGGATGTTGTCAACAGAACAGCCATGTCATTCCATCAGCTTATTCGGCAACCAGGTGGTTAGCGGCGACCAATAAGTAACCAGGAAAAGGATCACAAGCGCAACGATGAGAAAAGGAACAACCGATCGAATGAGCGTCTCAAACTTCACTTCGCCTACTGCCGAGGCAATGAATAAGCCTGCTCCGACCGGCGGTGTGAGCAGCCCGATGGTAGCGTTCAAACAAACGATAACGCCAAAATGGATCGGATCAATTTCGAACGCATGAACAAGCGGCATGAATATCGGCAATAACACAATCAAAACGGCCATCTCGTCCATAATAATACCGATAAGCAGCAGGAACAGATTCACCAGCAGTAAGAACACAAAAGGGCTCGAGGTCAGCGTTCCCATAAATTCGACGATTTTTTGCGGAATTTGTTCAAACGCCATGACCCATCCAAACAAGTTCGCCGTCGAAATCAGCAAGGTCACCGCAGAGGTGGATATGGTTGCACCCACTAATATTTTGGGAAAATGCTTGATTTTCAAGTCCCTGTAAACAAAGAATCCGATCAAAATCGCCAAGAAGCAAGCGAACGCCGCAGACTCGGTTGTTGTGAAAATACCGCTTAGAATCCCGCCCACAATGACAGCGGGAACCGATAAAGCCGGCAATACCTTAAAAAAACTGGAAACTATTTCTTTCCATAATGCTTTTTCGGATCTCGGAAAACTGTGCTTGTAGCCTAAATATGCGATTAAGAGAATAAAAGCTGCCGCAAGTATAAGCCCCGGAATAATCCCCGCTATAAACATCTTGCCTATCGAAACTCCAGATCCTACAGAATAGATGATAAACAGCATACTGGGCGGAATGATAGGTCCCAACAGCGCAGCCGATGCCGTAGTTGCCGCCGCAAATGAACGGCTGTAGCCTTCCTTCTCCATCTCGGGAACCATGATCCGCGACATCATTGCCGTCTGGGCCGTCGCGGAACCAAGAATAGAGGCCAGGAACATATTCGCAATGATGTTGACGTAAGCCAATCCTCCGCGAAAGTGACCTACGAGCTTTTTCGAAAAATCGATTAATCTTCCGGTAATGCCGGCTGAGTTCATCAGCTCGCCGGCCAGCATAAAGAGCGGAATAGCCAACAGGCTAAAGCTTTCGACTCCTGAGTACAGACGCTGCGGAACATTATTGAACAGAACCATATTACCGTCCAGCCCGATATAGGCTACGCTAGTAATCCCAAGCACCAATGCGATGGGAATCTGAATGGCCAGCAGGGCGAAAAAAATGAGTAAAATAACCATTATATTCCCTCTCTACGTTGTTTTTGAAATACGCTTGCAAATAAATCCAACGAATGTATAGCCATAAATAACAGCCCCAGGGGAATGCCTATATAAGGAATGATCATCGGTAAGCCGACGGCCGGCGATTTTTGCAGCAGGATAGAGGGGTTCGTTATCCATTTCAAAGATAAGCCCAGAGCAAAAATGCAAAAGGCTAATGAAATAAAAAAAGCAATTCCCAAAAAGATGCGTCTTGTGTTTTCCGACAGCCTTTCCATAATAAAGCTTACGGCCGCCGCCTTGTTGGTTTTGATACTCATGCTTCCGCCAATGAAGGTCACCCATACTAAAGCGAATAATCCAAATTCGTCCGACCAACTCAGAGGTGAATTTAAAAAATAACGAAATATAACCCCTAACATCAGGGAAGTGACCATAAACGACAATATCAGAATGGCTAATATTCGTTCTATGGAAAAGACGGCATCACTAAGTTTGCGAACGAAGGTCATACGTACAACTCCCTTGGATGAATATCATAAGCTCCCATAAGTGCGGGTAGAAAAGAGAGGTGGTTCCGGACAAGGGAGAAAAGCAAAGCTTTCCCCCTCGCCGGATCATGAAATAAGAAACCAAGGCATCGCAACAGCTATAGACTACTTGTTCTGATTTTCCTGAATGAGCTCTTTAATCAATGCGTTGCTGGAATACTTGGTATAAAGTTCGTCGCGGACGACCTTAAAGCTGTCATTATTGCTCAATTCAGAAACCGTTGCGCCTTTTGTTTTCAAATTATCCAGGTTCTGCTTTTCCAAATTGATCGATTCCTTGTTCCCCCAGTCCACAGCCGTTTTCATGGCTTCGGCTACTATTTTTTGATCTTCCGGCGACAAAGCTTCCAATTTCGTTTTGTTCGCGATCACAACCCCCGGCCACGCCATATGATTGGTCAGCGTAAAGTTTTTAGCGGTTTCATAATATTTTTCGGTCATCAAAGCATCAAGGTCAATATCGATCCCGTCGATCACGCCTGTTTGCAAAGCCGTATACACTTCCGGCAGAGGCATCGGAGTCGGACCGGCGCCTACGGCCTTCCAGAAATCTTGAATGGACGGGCTGCCGAGAATACGAATTTTTTTGCCCTTCAAGTCTTCCGGTTTGGTGACTGTCGTACTCTTCATCAAAATATGGCGGTTCCCCGCAAAAATATAGTCCATCCCGACAAGCCCCTGATTGCTCAAGCCATCCAAAATTTTCTTCGCCGCTGTGGAATTCCGCGCAGCCGCAGCTTTCTCAATGTCGCTGAACAGGAATGGCATGAACCAAGCATTGAATTCTTCCGAACGGGTACTCATGTAGGCGTTCGTTATAATCCCGAAATCGAGCGTGCCGGTCTCCAGCTGCTGCACCATGTCCTTTTCTGCCCCAAGTTGTCCCGCCGGGAAAGTCTCCACTTTCATTCGGCCGTTAGAACGCGCTTTCAATTCTTCATTGAACTTGTCGGCGGTCTTATGCCAAATGTGTGTAGGCTGCGTAATATGCGCCAGTTTGAACGTGTACGTTTTACCTCCCTCTCCTGCTGCTTGCCCTTCATTGGAGCTTTTGGTTTGCGTTCCGCCTCCGCAACCGGCAAGAATGAGAGACATGCTCAGCGTCGCGGCCAATACGAGTGAAAACGTCTTTTTCATAGTTTAAAATCCCCCTATAAATTGTTTTTTTATAAATTCATTGCATCGGGCATCCAATGTTTCATGGTGATTTCATTGCAGGTTGAATGAGCTCTTCCGTCATGAAGAAATCGCTTTCATATTACTTGCAACGATTGAAATTACGAAGGCTGCGGCATACAACAAGCATCCTGCCGGGTACTCTTTTCACTCCTTTCCTATGCCCGCAATCCCATCTCTTCTACCCGGCGCAAAGATTTCTCAGCATGTATCCTCCAATACTCTCCAACACCCGATAATTCGAAAACGCATACATCTTATCAAGTAATCATGGATCGGGATTAAATTGATTGGGACTAGATAACGATAATATGTGAATTAAGTTCTCTATGTTTATATTATATAACTCTGTTATGAAGTTTCTGTCAACATTATTTTTTTGAAGCAAGCCTCATCGCACCACGAATGACAGACGCTTCCAAAGCCTGCTTTTCTCGCCTGTAAACTACTGCTTTACGCAATAGAGACGATAGTTTTAAAAAATCGTTTGAAAAAATATTCATGTTTTGATATTGACAATCATCAGGCGGTCATCGTTATAATAGAAATATAAATGAGAACTTAATTCTCTATTTGTGGATTGCAATCCAACCGAGGTGATTCACAACCAGCGTTACTGTGTTATCCTTGATTGCTGACTATCCAAATCAAAGTGAGGTGAATCCCATTGAAAAAATTTCTCGTATTCATTGAACGCAAACCGGGCTTTTCCGGGAATTCCATACCGGAGCATCGTCAATTTATCCAAAGCTTGCGGGAAAATGACATCCTGGTATCGGCCGGCGGTTTTAACGATCAAACCGGCGGTGCCTATGTCCTTCAAGCACATTCCCTTGAAAGCGCAACCCAAACCATGAAGCAAGATCCCATGTACATGGAGAACGAATGTATCTATACGATAAAGGAATGGAACGTTCAGTAAAATGTAAGGGCTTTAATTTTGGATATAAGGAGTTATAACCATGAAATTAGTGAGCTTTAGTTATAACGGGATTACCCGGATCGGCTGCATCGCAGACGAGCAGATCATCGATTTAAATTTGGCGTACCGCAGCATGCTTGAATCGCAAGGCGTCATCCGGGCCGAGCAAATCGCAGAAGCCTACATTCCTGCCAATATGGTTGAATTTCTTCAAGGCGGACAGCAAAGTCTCCAATTGGCCAAACAGGCGATCGAATATGTTCGGCAGAATGAGGCTGCCTTGAAATATAAGGCGGTTCACCCGACTTCAGATGTAAAATTGGAAGCTCCGGTGCTCAACCCCGGGAAAATGATTTGTGTCGGCCATAATTATCGCGAGCATATTTTGGAGATGGGACGCGGACTCCCCCCCGTTCCTGTCGTATTCGCCAAGTTCAGCAATACCATCATCGGCCCTCAGGATGATATTCCTTTCTTCCCGATCTCCGAGCAGCTTGACTATGAAGCGGAATTTGCTTTTGTCATTGGCAAGCGGGCCAGAAATGTATCGCAGGATCAGGCACTGGATTATGTAGCCGGTTACACGATCGTCAATGATGTGACATACCGCGATTTGCAGCGAAGAACCCTTCAATGGCTCCAGGGAAAAACCGTAGAAGGTACGGCCCCTATGGGTCCATGGTTGGTGACGAGCGACGAGCTTGATGATCCGACCGGCCTGGAAGTCGTGCTTACCGTCAACGGCGAAGAGCGTCAGCGTTCCAATACAAAAAATCTGGTGTTTACCGTTGCGTATTTGGTCGAGTTTTTATCCAACCTGATGACCCTCGAGCCGGGCGATGTGATTTTAACAGGCACACCAGGCGGCGTAGGCGTAGCCCGTGATCCTCAAGTGTTCTTGAAGGACGGAGACGTGGTTCGAATTGAAATCGACCGCATCGGGGCGTTGGAGAATCGGGTATCCAAAGTCGAAGGAGGACAATAAGCATGAGCATCCAAGAGGCGATCCGCTCCATCCATGACACGATAGATGACATTGTGCGCGTGTCCAAAGGATTATCCGAAGACATCATTCGCTGGAAGCCCGCCGAGGATAAATGGTCCGTGATCGAAGTATTGTGCCATGTGGAAGAAGCCACTCCTTTTTGGTTGAATGAAATTCAAGCGTTGGTGAAATCCCCGGGTATCGAGTGGGGACGCGGACTTCAGCATGAAGGCCGGTTAGCCGCCGTAGCTGCGGCCGGCGGGCGCTCCACCGGCGAGGTTCTTCAGGGCATTGAGAGCTCCAAGGCGCAAGTACAGGCGGTTCTCGGCACGCTTACCGAGGAAGATTTAAAGGCGGAGGCGCCGAGCCGCAACCCCCGCTTTGGAACCAAGCCGCTGCAATTTATTGTCGATCATCTGTTGGTCGAGCATCTCATCACCCACCTGAACCAAATCAACCGCAATATCGGACAGTATCGGGAAGCGCATTAAACCCTAAACCCCTTGGAGGTGTGGTCGCATGGCAGAAAAAATGGAATTTTTCCAAAGTCAAACCGTACAAGATTTTAATAAGGAAATCGAGAAGTACCATCTGGGACCTCTTTGGAATGCCATCCCTGACTTGATGCATAAACAGCCTACTCCGCAAGCCGTACCTTATCTGTGGAAATGGGAGACGCTGTACGCCAAGCTCATGGAAGCCAGAGAAATTTTCACGCCCGATCGCGGCGGTGAAAGAAGAGCCATCTATTTGCAAAACCCGGGATTAACCTACCGGCAGCCCTGGGGATGGGCTTCCACTACCCAAACCCTGTATGCGGCGGTTCAGTTAATCCTCCCTGGCGAAACCGCGCCGTCACACCGGCATACGCAAAGCGCTCTCCGTTTCATCATGAAAGGAGAAGGAGCTTACACTATCGTTCAAGGCGAACGCATCTTCATGGAAGAAGGAGATTTTCTGACCACGCCGGGAGGGCTTTGGCATGGCCATGCCCATCCCGGAAATCAGCCGATGATCTGGATGGATTGCCTGGATATACCGACCATCTACGCGATCGGCGGGACGTTCTTTGAAAATTACCCTGAAAGGATCGAACAGCCGAAGGTGCCGGATAATTATACCGCTCAACGCTATGAAGGCGGCATGGTTCGCCCCATCTCGGATCGCAAATCCCAAGTTGCGCCTCTGGGCTCTTTCAAATGGAAGCAGACCTTGGCTGCACTCGAAGGCTTAAGCCGGTTTGAACCGGACCCGTACGATGGCTATGCGGTAGAATATATCAATCCGTCCAACGGAAAAACAGCGAACCCGAACATTGCTTCCTGGATGCAGAAGCTTCCTAAAGGATTTCACTCCAAAGCGCACAGGCATACCAGCTCCACCATTTATCAGGTATTCAAAGGCACAGGTTATACCGTCATCAACGGGATTCGTTATGATTGGTCCCAAGGCGATTTCCTTGTCGTACCGAACTGGGCCTGGCACGAGCATGTCGCTGCGGAAGAATCTTATTTGTTCTCCGTTAGCGACCTGCCGATTATGGAGAAGTTTGATCTTCAACGTGAAGAACATTATGAAGAGAATCAAGGGAACCAGGAAATTGTGGATGAATTTAAACCTCTGTTACCTTAACTCGCAAGTTCCGGATTCATTCCCTTATCCGCTTTAATTTAAATCAACATTATTAGAGGAGCATACCGTTATGACGAAAGAAATAAACGTTCCGTTCCTGATCGTTGGCGGCGGCATCGGCGGTCTCGCGACTGCGCTCGGTGTTACCCAGACGGGTCGATCCGTACATGTGCTAGAGCAAGCGCCTGAATTCGGCGAGATCGGCGCAGGTATCCAGCTGGCGCCAAATGCTACGGCGGTATTAGACAAACTGGGGGTACTTGACGCCATATCGGAATATGCGGTCTTTCCGAAACGTTTGGTGCTGATGGATGCCTTTACCGGAAAAGAACTTAGCGCGCTTAATCTTGGCGAGGCCTTCCTCGAGCGTTACGGTTATCCGTACATCGTGCTGCACCGTTCCGATTTGCACAAGGCTTTGCTTGATGCTTGCCGGGCTAACGACCAGATTACGCTGGTGAACAACCAAGTGGTGCAATCTGCCGAGAATGTCGGCGAGAAGGTCCGGGTTACCTGCTCCGACGGTACAACCTACCTCTCCGGCGCAGTGATCGGAGCTGACGGACTGTGGTCTAATACACGCAAACTGTTCAGTCCCGACAAGCCCGTCTGCTCGCAATATGTAGCTTACCGCGGCGCGATCCCTATGTCTGAGATTACTCCGAGCGCCGACCTGGATGATGTCATCATGTGGATCGGCCCTAACCTCCACCTTGTCCAGTACCCTGTACGCCGGAAGGAGCTTTACAACCAAGTGGTTGTATTCAAAAGCTTCCGATACAAGGAAGATTCCGATGACTGGGGCACACCGGAGGAGTTGGATGAGCATTTCGGCACATGCTGCGAGCCTGTACGCCATGCCGTGACCTTCATTCAACGTCAGCGCCGCTGGCCGATGTATGACCGGGAGCCGATCGGTAACTGGACGGCGGGACGCATTACCCTGCTCGGAGACGCCGCCCACCCTATGTTGCAGTATCTCGCTCAAGGTGGTTGCCAGGCCTTGGAGGATGTGGCATGTCTGACCGAATCTCTCCGCAAGTACGGCAACGATACGGAAAAGGCTTTCCTGGCCTATCAGGAGGAACGCATTCCACGCACGGCGGAAGTGCAGCGCAGCGCCCGCCTGTGGGGCGAATTCCTCCACACCGGAGACGCCATGGCCATCCTTCTGCGGAACAGAATTCTAGCCGGGCGAAGCGCTGACGACTTCAGTGTTTCCGACTGGCTCTACGGCCGCAGATACATGTAAATGTTCTTTATAAGAAACAACAGGTTGTGACAATATCGCGGCCTGTTGTTTCGCAAGCTATTCCATTACAAATCGACCAGTGATCTTTTGCAGATTGCCGGAAATGCTTTTGAGCAATTCCGCTTGTTCAGCAATGAGTTCCGTAGCCATATGATGCTGTTCTCCGTTGACCGCCATGGATTGCGCAGATGCGGTAAACTGCTGGGATATATCCCAAATCGTCTTTATCCTGTCTTCCATAGAATGGAGTCCCAGCTGAATTTCACGCATTTCCGCGGAGTGTACGACCGCTTGTTCGGCCGTCCGGCTGCATTTGTCGGCGACATCGCGAATCATTTCGTTCAATTCGCCCAGCGTGCGGATTCCCCGTTCTACAGCAAACTGCCCCGCTTTCACACTGGCTGCGGTTTCTTTCGATTTCAGCGCCATATTATGCGTCAGCTCTATCGCGCGATCCGCCACCTCATTGGATGTAGCGGCAAGCTTGCGCACTTCATCGGCTACCACCCCAAATCCCCTGCCCTCTTCCCCGGCTCTTGCCGCTTCAATCGCCGCGTTCAGCGCCAACAAATTCGTCTGTTCGGCGATTTCCCGTATGTAAGTTATGAACTCTCTCATTTCTTGCGATTGCCGCTCCAGCTCTTCCATAGATGAAACACTCTGCTTGCTCGTTTCATGCAAATCATTCATTTCCTTGCGCATCTCCAATGTTTTCTCCAGTCCCATATGAGAGGACGCCCGTGCCTCCTCGGATATCCTGCCGGAAAGCTCCAATTCTTGACCGGCCCGGCTGACCAGCTCTTGAATCTGTTTCATCAAGCTGCTGTTTTGTTCTATGAGCTCCAGCTGGTCGGTTGCTCCCGCGCTCACTTCCTGCATACTTGCCGACAGCTGCTCGGCCGAGGAAAGAAGCCGGCGAAGTTCATCCGCCTGTTCAGAGCCGATGGTATTGACGGTCGCTGAAACCTCCTTCATCTCCGACAAAATCGTTCTCATGCCGATGACAATTTTGTTAATTTCAAATGAAACCTGCCCGAGCTCATTGCGCCTGGAGCCTGCCGGAACGGGCATGAGCTTGCCTGAAGAGATCGCCTTCATCCTTTCCGTCCAGTTTTTTATTCCCTGAAAAACGGTTCGCTGCAAGTAAACGCTTACAAGCAAGAATGACGCCAACAACAGCAAACTCAGCCATACGCGTTCGCCCGCCGAATCGGCCAACCAAAGTCCGCCCAATCCGATGAGCAGAGGAATGCCGAATAAGCTATAAAACAGGGTCCGAAACGATAAAGACTGCACAACTACGCCTAACCGCAAATTATACGGCGAATCCTTCCTTCCGGGAATGTTCACCGGAACCGCTGCATCCAATAAGACCTCTCCTGTATTCCGGTGGTAAATCTGGGTTAACGGTTCGCTCGTTTGAGCGGCCGCCAGGCCGACGGTGTCGTTGAAGATCGTGCCCTCCCGGAGCCGATTGGTATGCAGGACGGAAAGACCCTGATGCTCTACGAGCAAAAAGTATTCGTCATGCTGAAGACCATTGTCGAGCAGCGCCCGAATTTCTTCCGACCTTTCGGACAAATCATGTCCCTCCAAAAGCTTGCCGATCTCTGCCGCCATGGATTGTACTTTGGCTAATGCGCGATGTTCCAGCTGTTTAGGTATTTTCACATGGAATGCCCCCTTCACTTTGCCAGCGCTATAATAGATGAAGCCATAAGCCTATACCTGTTATCGGATGTAGATATGGATAAATTTAGCATTTATTTTGCGGTCCATAAGAAAAAAGGGCGAATCCCAAAGCATACACCCGCTTCGGGAACAGCCCAAACATCGCATTAATCCTCAATAGTGGAAAGATCTCCTGTCGGAAGGCCTAACTCCTGGGCCTTCAACACCCTGCGCATGATTTTGCCGGATCTTGTCTTGGGCAGCTTGCCTACCACCTCGATTTCCCGTGGGGCCGAATGTGCGGAAAGCCCGTTGCGCACAAATAAACGAATTTCCTCCAGCAGCTCCGGCGTTTCGCGATAACCCTCGCGCAAAGAGATGAATGCTTTGATGATCTCGCCGCGAATCGGATCAGGCTTACCGATCACGCCCGCTTCCGCCACAGCGGGATGCTCCACGAGTTTGCTTTCCACATCGAACGGACCGACCCTTTCGCCCGATGTGTTGATCACATCGTCCACGCGGCCTTGGAACCAGAAGTAGCCGTCTTCGTCACGGTAAGCGGAGTCGCCTGAAATGTACCAGCCCTTCAGACGGAAATACTCTTCATATTTGGCCGGGTTGTTCCAAATCTTGCGCATCATGGACGGCCACGGGGTACGGATGGCCAGATTGCCCAGGCGATACGGCGGCAGTTCATTGCCCTGGTCATCGACAATCGCCGCTTGAATGCCCGGGAACGGCTTGCCCATCGATCCCGGACGCATATCCATACATGGGAAATTAACAATCATATGCGCACCGGTTTCCGTCATCCACCATGTATCGTGAATTCGTTTGCCGAATACTTTCATTCCCCAGCGGATCACTTCGGGGTTTAGCGGTTCGCCCACGGAAAGCACATGACGAAGCGTGGATAAATCGGACTTTCTTGCCACTTCATCGCCCGCAGACATCAGCATCCGAAACGCCGTCGGCGCGCTGTACCAAACCGTAACCTTGTAATCCTCAATCGTCTGATACCAGCGCTCGGGAGAAAATCGTCCGCCGCGGATCAGATTGGTCGCCCCGTTCAACCATGGGGCAAATATACCGTATGTGGTTCCGGTCACCCACCCCGGATCGCCGGTACACCAGTAAATATCGTCATCCTGCAGGTCCAGTACCCATTTGCCGGTAATGTAATGCTGGATCATGGCTCCGTGAACGTGGAGCACGCCTTTGGGCTTGCCCGTCGATCCGGATGTATAGTGCAATATGAAGGGATGTTCAAGATCAACCCATGCAATGTCCAATTCGTCGGACGCTTCCGCCATCTCCTGACGGTAATCGATTTCTCCCGGAAGCCATTGCTCCTGTTCATCGACAACAATGACATATTTCAAGTGCGGGAGCTTATCGCGCGGAATACGCTGCTTCAACGCGGAGGTTGTGACAATGGCCACTGCTTCGGCATCGGCGAGCCGGTCCAGTACAGCCCCTTCCATAAAGGCTTCGAACAAAGGGCCGACGATTGCGCCGATCTTGATCGTTCCTATGATACCCGTATAAATCTCCGGGTTCCTCGGCATGAAGAAAAAGACACGGTCTCCTTGACCAATGCCCAGCTTCAGCAGCAAATTACCGAACCGGTTGGAGATTTGGCTGAGCTGCTCGAATGTATATTTTTCCTTACGCGCGTCATCCTCATAAATTAAGGCCGTTTTATTCTTTAGAGACCCTTGCGCATGGCGGTCGATCGCCTCGTAGGCCAAATTGCAATTGCCTGTTTGATGCCAAGTAAATTGAGTCTTGATTTCGTCCCAGCGAAACGTACTGTAAGCGGATTCGTAGGATTGCAGATTATACCTCCCTTTCACACTTGGAATCGTTTCGACAAGTTGGCGTTCTGTCATGAAACCAGCCCCTTAACCAATATTGAAAGCGCTTTATACCGATTATACACGGATTTGCTTATTATAGTGAAAAACGCGCGCGAATCGTTAAAAAAAGGGTATGAAACGTAAAAAAACAATCCTGTACGGGTACTACGAATGGTTAGAAACAGGAAAGACACCAAAAGATCGTTTTCATCCAATATCCGTGATCCGGATGGAAAACGATCGCTTTTCCCGTTCTGCCTCAGTACATATTTTTCCCGTAAAATATTTCGTCCATCTCCATATTCAAGCTTTCCGTTATGTCCTTTTGCTTCTCCGGACTCAGCTTGTCTTTCGTATATCCAAACAAATAATTGTTCAAATCAAATGCTTTGAGCTTGCATTTCGTATGGAAAATATTTTCCTGATATACATTGACGTCAATCATGTCATATAAGCTTTTGATTTCCTCCGGAATGTAATTTTGGATGGAGCTGATCTCGTGATCGACGAATAATTTGTGGCCGTTGATATCTCTCGTGAAGCCGCGAACCCGGTAATCGATCGTCATAATGTCCGTATCAAACGAATGAATCAAATAATTCAGCGCTTTGAGTGGCGAAATTTCCCCGCAGGTAGACACGTCGATGTCCGCCCTAAACGTACTGATCCCTTCATCCGGATGGTATTCGGGATACGTATGAACCGTAATATGGCTTTTGTCCAGCTGCATGACGACCGTTGCCGGGAGAGGTCCGGGCGATTCCTCGAACGATTCCGTAGGGGCTTCTTCCACCGGTCCCTCCGAAATCAGCAAAGTCACACTGGAGCCCTGGGGGATATAATCCTGCTTTGCGATATTCAAGACGTGCGCGCCTATAATATCGGATACGTCCTTGAGAATGCTGGTCAATCGGTCGGCATTATATTGTTCATCTATATATTCCAGGTAAGCTTCGCGTTCTTCTTTTGTTTCCGTATAGCAAATGTCATACATATTAAAGCTTAACGATTTGGTAAGATTATTAAAGCCATGCAATTGGATTCGCTGCTCCGGCGTTAGCTTCATCATGAATTTCCCCTTATTCTTGAGATTCAATGAATACTATTCCCTTTTTCCTGTTTACCCATTCTTTTCCCTTTAGGACATGGTAAAGAAAATAATGTTCATTTTTTTTGAATCGTTTCTGTCGGATCCGGTCGTTTTCGGTTGTTTGAGGAATACCATGATTTCATTCACGTAAACAATCCTGACAAAAGAAGGGGGAGCCCGATGATACATTTCCATCAGGTCAATAAACATTACGGCCAATTTCATGTGCTGAAGGATATTAACCTATCGATAAAACAAGGCGAAGTCGTTGTTGTCATTGGTCCTTCCGGTTCCGGGAAAAGCACGATGGTTCGCTGCATCAACCGATTGGAAACGATCACAGACGGCGAATTGATTGTCGACGGTGTTAGAATCAATGACAAGTCGACGGACATCAATAAATTGCGCCGGAATATCGGAATGGTGTTCCAGCATTTTAACTTATACCCGCATAAAACCGTACTTGAAAATATTACTCTCGCTCCCATGAAAGTAAACGGGATATCCAAAGAGGAAGCGGAAAAGACCGCCATGTTTTACCTTGAGAAAGTCGGCATACCCGATAAAGCGAATTCGTATCCGTCTCAGCTGTCCGGCGGCCAGCAGCAGCGTGTCGCCATTGCGCGCGGTCTTTCGATGAAACCGAAAATCATGCTGTTCGACGAACCGACGTCGGCACTCGATCCGGAAACCATCGGGGAAGTCCTCGACGTGATGAAAAAGCTGGCGCGCGAAGGCATGACCATGGTCGTGGTCACCCACGAAATGGGATTCGCCAAAGAAGTCGCCGACCGGGTCGTGTTTATGGACCAGGGTCAAATTATTGAAGAAGCACCGCCGGCTGAGTTTTTTGCCAACCCGCGCGAAGAACGGGCACGCTTATTCCTCAGCCGTATCTTAAACCACTAATTCAGGTAAAGGAGAGGTTCGCAATGAAACGTTGGGGTAAAATGATGAGTATTGCTTTAACCGCCGTATTGGCCATGGGCACTTTGGCAGCCTGTAGCAAGCCGTCTGACCAGAAAGCGCAAGGAACGATCGCGAAAATCAAAGAGCAGGGCAAAGTTATCGCCGGTGTGAAGTATGACCTGAATTTGTTCGGATTAAAAGATCCGTCTACCGGCCAGGTTCAAGGCTTGGACATCGATATCGCGAAAGCCATAGCCAAGAAAGTGCTTGGTGACGAGAACGCGATCGAGCTTAAGGAAGTGACCTCCAAAACGCGGATTCCCATGCTGAAAAACGGCGAAATCGATATGATCGTGGCGACGATGACGATTACGGAGGAGCGCAAGCAGGAGATCGATTTCTCCGACGTCTATTTCACAGCGGGGCAATCGCTTCTTGTTCCGGCTAACAGTCCAATTACATCGGTCAAGGATCTGACGAAAGCTTCCAAGGTGCTTACGGCAAAAGGCTCCACGTCCACCAAAAACGTTCGCGAGGCGGCGCCGGACGCGCAAGTGCTTGAATTCGAAAACTACGCCGAAGCGTTTACTGCATTGAAAGCCGGCCAAGGCGACGCATTGACGACCGATAACGCTCTTCTGTTCGGTATGGCAAAGCAGGACCCGAACTTCAAGGTATTGGACGAAACGTTCACGGAAGAGCCGTACGGCATTGGTATCCGTAAAGGCGATACCGAGTTTGTGAACCTGGTGAACGAAACCTTGAAGGAATTGAAGGAAAACGGTCAATACGATGCCATTTACGAGAAATGGATCGGCAAAAAACCGACGAAGTAATAAAAGCCGAGGGGATGAGCGCAAGCCGCTGGTCTCCTCTATGCTTTCAAACGGGATGTAAGGAGGGAACTTAGGGATATGTTTATTGATTTTACGGTCCTGACCGACAATATAGACCGCTACATGATCGGCTTCGGCGGAACCGTCGCAGCAAGCGTGATATCCCTCATTGCCAGTTTTATTCTCGGCACGGTGATTGCGGTGTTTCGAATTACCCCTTTTAAGCCGCTTCAATGGTTCGGCACGGCCTATGTTGAATTTATTCGGAATATTCCTTTGCTGCTGATTGCTTTTTTCGTTCTGGTCGGACTTCCAATCCTGACGGGCGTTGTCCTGGTTCCGTTCGTGACCGGATTGGTTGCCTTAACCGTATATACCTCCGCCTTTATCGCGGAAGCGATTCGCGCCGGTATTCAGACGGTGCCTAAAGGTCAGATGGAAGCCGCACGCTCATCCGGCTTAACCTACCTTCAAGCCATGTGGCACATCATCTTGCCGCAGGCCATTAAAATAGTGATTCCGCCGCTCGGCAACCAGTTTTTGAACCTGGTGAAAAACTCTTCGATCTTTACGGTTTTGTCCGCGTCGGATCTCATGTATCAAGCCGATTTGATTAATTCGGATACCTTCGATACGTTCAGCTCCTATATCTTTGCTGCGTTATTTTACTTGATTTTGACCATTCCACTCAGCTACGGCGTGCGATATCTGGAACGCAGGTACGCGGGGAATTAAAGGAGGGGAAGCGTAATGGATTTTATAGGTGCATTGTCCCCTGTCAATATACAATTTATGCTGCAAGGCTTTCTGCTCACGATTGAGGTGGCAATCCTCTCCATTGCGATCAGTTTTGTCATCAGTATTCTTGTGGGCACCGTTCGGTACGCCAAGGTACCTGTATTAGGCAAAGTATTCGCGGTCCTGGTCGAGACCATCCGCAACCTGCCGCTGCTTTTGATCATCTTTTTTACCTACTTCGCTCTGCCGGAGGTCGGCATCAAGCTGGATAAGTTTACAGCGGCCGTCGTCGCTCTGGTGATTTTTGAATCGGCCATGATCTCCGAGATCGTGCGAAGCGGGTTGAATTCGGTCGAAAAAGGGCTCATCGAAGCCGGACGTTCCTCCGGATTGACAGCGACGCAAACGTTAAGATATATTGTTCTTCCGATCGCTCTTCGCCGGATGGTGCCACCTATGGTCAGCCAATTTATCTCGCTGCTGAAGGATACGTCTTTAGCGGTGGTGATTGCGCTGCCGGAGCTGATGAACCACGTGCAGATCATTAACGGTCACAATATCAATTACGTCATACCGACGTTCCTGTTTGCAGCTTTGCTCTATTTTGCAGTCAATTACCTGCTTTCTATCGCATCGCACAGGCTCGAAAATAAACAGGCCTAAAATTATGAATCTTTTCCCACGCGACAAAATGCTCTTTCTTCCTGTACCATAGGAAGAGGGAGTATTTTTGGTATCCGGAGCAGAAAGGAGCGGCGAATCAAGATGCGGGATCACAGATTGTTCATCTGGGTCGTCATACTTCTGTCGACGGCGCTGCTGGGAGAGGTGAAAATGATCCCATTCGGCGGGGATTTCCGATTTTCACTTGGTATCGCGGCGTATTTCTTCGGATTATTGTGGTTTTCCGTTCCCGTCCTTGCAACAGGCTTATCGGCAGGTTTGTTTATCGTCTTTTTTCGGATTGTGATGGATGCTTCGCTGTACGGTATTCCTTGGACCGAAGGCATCGTGCAGCATATGCCTGTATTTTTTTATTATGTTACGTTTGCGGTGGTCATCTCCCTGCTAAAAATAAAAACTAACGTGGAATATCCGTTGAAGGTCGGTTTTTACGGTGCGTTTGCGGATATCGCGTCCAATGGAGCGGAGCTGCTGATTCGTATGGTGTCGGGCTCGCCAACCATGATAACGATCCATGGGGCTTTGATGATTGTACTGATCGGCTTGCTTCGCAGCTTCTTTGTCGTCGGACTCTGCAATATGCTGGCCATTCGGCAGGTGAGGGCCCAGGGAGAGCAGCGCCGGCAGGAATTGGAGCGGTTAATGCTCATTAATTCGGATTTATTTGAAGAAGCCTTTTATCTTCGCAAATCGATGTCCCATATTGAGGACATCACCCGGGAGAGCTACCGCTTATCCAAGGAGCTAAAAATTCTTTCTCCTCCTCATGCGGCGCAAGCGCTCCATATCGCGGAGAACGTGCATGAACTCAAGAAGGATTCCCAGCGCATTCTATCCGGCTTATCCAAAATCATTCAGCAGGAACGGATGCTGTCCAAGCGCATCCCCATTTCGTTTCTTTGCTCGATGGTAGCGAGGGCCAATAAAAACTACAGCCTGCTGCTGGGTAAAACCATCGAACTGGATAACCGATGCGACGTAAATCTTTCTACCGATGAGATTTATCCGCTTCTTTCCGTACTGAACAATATCGTATCCAATGCGGTCGAGGCCATTGAATCCCAGGGACGGATTGAACTCCGGGTCGATCTCGAATTCGATTCCGTCGTATTCTACGTGACAGACAACGGTCCCGGCATCTCTCACGATGAGTTGGACTTAATCTTTCACCCCGGCTATACGACCAAATTCGACGACGAAGGGAACTCGTCAACCGGTATTGGTCTTTCGCACGCGGCGGATATTGTCCGTTTGCTCGGGGGGAACATAAGCGTATACAGCGTACCGGGTCAAACAAGGTTTGAAGTCCGGATTCCGTCGGAACGTTTAATACAAAGGGAGGAGGCCGATCATGCTGAAATTTTATCTGGTGGATGACGACCCTGCCGTCCGAAAAATGATTTCCCGGATCATTAGAGAAAGCGGCCTCGGAGAGGTCATCGGCGAATCAGATGACGGAGCGCAAACATCCAGAGAAGACATTCGGGATGCTCAAATCGTGATCATCGATTTATTGATGCCTGGCCGCGACGGGATTGAAACCGTCAAAGCGCTTAGGGAAGAAGGCTACGAGGGCAGGTTTATCATGATTTCACAGGTAGAGAATAAGGAAATGATCGGGGAGGCTTACCAGCAAGGAGTCGATACCTTCATCCAAAAGCCGATTAACCGCCTGGAGGTTCTTGCCGTCTTAAGACGTGTATCGGATCATTTATTATTGGAAAAATCCATGCAAACCATCCGTCAATCGCTGAGTTTATTGGAGACATCGGGCATTGCGGATCCCAAAGGAAAAACGGCCGAGCGGAAGGAAAAATCCATCGAAGAACAGGCCAGATCCTTATTGCCGCTATTGGGCATCGCCGGAGAAGCGGGTGCCTCTGACCTGATCCATATTGTCGGTTGGTTGAAAGAGCAGGAACAAGACGGGAATATGCTGCCCGATTTGCCGCCGCTCAAAACCATTTATGAGCAGGTTGCCAAGAAGAACAGCCAGCATCCGGATGCAAGCATGCTCAAGGACGTGCGCGCGCTGGAGCAGCGGGTACGCCGGCTGGCGCTGCAATCTCTTACCCATCTTTCATCTTTGGGATTAAACGATTACGGAAACCCGACTTTCGAATATTTTGCCTCCCGTTTATTCGATTTTCAGGAGGTGCGCAACAGGATGCGAGAACTGGAGGAAGACAGCAAGACGTCGTCCTCCAAGTTGAATATTCGAAAATTTCTGTATGTATTCTATATGGAGGCGCGTTCTCCAAGTCATTGAAGCCACATCGTTCCTATTTTTTGCATTTGAGATCTCATTTGCCTGCGGGCAGCGGATTTGCGATAATGTGTTTATGACTTTAATGGAAAAAAAGGAATGATGGTTAATGGAGAAAAAGAAGAAGGTGCTTGCTTTCCTGGGATCCTACGCGGATTCGTCCGGTCCCGGATTATATGCCTGCCGGTTCGATACGGAAACCGGAAGTCTCGAAATCGTTGATCAAGCCGACGGCCTTCAAAACCCGACTTTTCTCGATGTCGATCCTGCCGGAAAGAAGCTGTACGCCATAACGGAAGGAACGGATTCCAGCGGTCAGCGCCGCGGAGCCGCTGCCGCTTTTCATTTCGATCCGGCAAGCGTCAAATTAACCTTGGTAAATAAGGAAAACACCGTACCGGCCCCTACCTGCCATATCACCCTGGATCATTCCCGCCAATGTGTCATCGTATCCAGCTACCATGGCGGCATGATCGGGCTGTCCCCGCTTCTGGAGGACGGAAGCATCGGTGCGACAACGGATATCCACCAGCATCGGGGCTCCAGCATTCTTCCCGTGCAGAACCAGCCGCGTGCGCATTCCGTTTTTCTCGACCGTTCCAATCGCTTTGCCGTCGCTTCCGATCTGGGCCTGGATCGAATCTTGATCTACAGGCTGGATCTTCCCAGCCAACGGTTGATTCCTCATGGGGAAGTCGGGGTTGCGCCCGGATCCGGTCCGCGGCACTTTGCCTTTCATCCGTCATTGCCTTACGGCTACGTGATTAATGAGCTGAATGCCACCATTACCGCGTTCTTCTATAATGAGGAACAAGGGGAATTGAGTGAAATTCAAACGGTGTCTACTCTGCCTGACTCCTATAAGGGAGAAAACGCATGTGCGGATATTCATATTTCCCCCGACGGCCGTTTTCTGTACGGCTCCAACCGCGGACATGACAGCATTGCGGTATACGCCATCGATCCGTTAACAGGCAAGCTCACTTTAGTGGAGCACGCCTCCACGCTGGGCAGGCATCCCCGCAACTTTGCACTGTCGCCGGACGGACGCTTTCTGCTCGCCGCCAACCGGGATTCCAACAATATTGTCACATTCAGCAGAGATGCAAGCACCGGCAAGCTTCTTCCTGCCGGAAGTGTACTGGAAGTGTCCAAGCCCGTGTGCATCAAGTTTGCCGTTTTGGATTAAATTCACGGGCCCGTCCCTCCGTTCTTGCGGAGGGATTTATTCATTTCGGCAGGAGGGTGCCCCACAGCCGAACAGCCATGAAACCTATGCACCGAATCTTTGCCTATAGCCGCACTTCCTGCATAATTCTTCAACAGCCTCTCTCCTGGAAAATCCATAGAAAAGATTGTTCGCTCTTTCACCTTCTACAATTTCAGAGAAAGAACGGCTGTGGATATTCCCTAGATTAATCACGCCTTCTCCATCCAGACAGCAGGGCACGACGGTTCCGTCAACCAGAATCGCGGCATGGCTCCGAAGCGCGTGACAGAAGCCCTTACCGTCATCCTCAGGCGCTTGCAAGCTCGGCCATTGAAATTCATGATCCTGATTCAAATAAATGCGATCTGCAATTTTGACCCCGCTGCCCGGTACGACTTTTTCCTCAATTTTGAAGTCCAGGTTAAACTCTTTCTCCAGCATGGCCAGCGTTTCCCGGTTTCTGCTCTTCTCCAGGTTGGTGGCATTATCTTTATCCAAATTCCACAGCCTGAACGAAATAATCACCTTATGCTCGACCGCTTCCCGGACAAACGAAAAAATGTTGGCCAGGTATTCTTCCCGGTTCGTCGACCCCTCATGCCCGTCAAAGCTGTGAAGCGAGAAGTTCATTTGGCGCAGCGCCGGTTTTCCGAGGATTTTATGCCCGGCTTTATGAATCAGCGTTCCGTTCGTCGTTATATTGACCTTAAAGCCTTTGGCGTGGCATGCGTCGAGCAGCTCATCAATTTTGGGATGAAGAAGCGGCTCGCCTTTGACGTGAAGATAAATATGATTCGTATGCGGCTTGACCTGATCCAATATGTCATTAAAGGTGTCCGGCCTGATAAAATTAGCCTTTCGGCTCGTTTGCGGGCAAAAGGAGCAGGCCAGGTTGCATACGCTTGTAATTTCGATATATACTTTTTTAAAGCTTTTCAAGACCTGCTCCCCATTCTATTCTGTTCTATGGATCGTTCTTCGAATGATCGAATGGCTTCGCGGGCTGCATCGGGTATCGGCGTACTTTTCCCGCTGTTTGTATCCACGAGCACAATCGTCCCTCTTCCGGCTGCTCTCAACTGGCCATTCACGGCCAAGGCGTATTCCAGATCCAGGGAAGAACGTCCTATATTGGCTGTTCTTATATGGAGCTTCAAGGGGTCCCTCAAGTAAATTGACGCCAGATACTGGCATTCCAGGTTGGCAACGACCGATACCGTTTTATCGTTGAACAGATCCTCCGTCAATGCGAGATGTTCAAAATACTCGATGCGTCCCTGCTCGAAATACATAAAGTAGCTGACATTATTCACATGTCCGAGCAGATCCGTCTCACAATAGCGGACTTTAATCGGAATGGAAAAATGAAATTTCTCCAACCAGCTCTGAGGGTCAGGCTGGACAAAGCTTATCGTTTTCACAGGATGAGTCTCCTCTCGTTATGCATGCAGCAGTATATCTACATATTTTAGTGCTAATCTATTGTATTCGCAAATACGGGGCCGTCCCATAAGTTGCTCTCTTACTCGACCTTTTTGGTTCATCGCCGCCCACTTTAATAAATTATGGGCAAGGGAAAGCCACCCGACCTCCAGGCTCACTTTGGGCAAGCCGCGAAGCAGGACGCCGGAAGTTCTGGTTATTTTTCATTTGTCCGAACACACTCTCCGGTTGGATCATACGTCGAACTGACAACGCGTAGCCTTCCTCACTTCGCAGCTTTTCCCGCGTCTGCCGCTTGTAGCGAAGGTACTTGAGACTCACCCGGATTTCCCGGTTCCCTTTGGCTTTCGTGCAGGCATCCTTCAAAGGACAGCCTGTACACTCCCGACTCCGGTAGTGGCGCAGACGAACCTCATATCCGCTTTCCGTTTGTTGCTCCATTGGCAGACAGAGTTGATCCATGTTATATTGAATGTACAAAAGAAGCCCTCCTTTGAATGGTTGCTCGTCACTTCCATTTTACCAAGGTTTGGCTTCTTTTTGTTTTACAAAATTAAAAAAGGGGGTATCCCCGTCACCTCAGTGACTTTTGGGACACCCCCGTCAACATAGCCGTCTCTGCGATTACCTGATTTCAACTTCACAGAGGCGGTTTTCAAATCAATTCAATTAGTTATCGTTATTGTATTCGATAGGCGGCTTGTAAAGCCTTGATAGGACTGAACAATGTAATAAGAGCCTGCTGGTAAAGAAGGTATACTTACCGCACCATTGTGTCCTACAGTATAGGTACTGCCGATGACCGTATTATTGCTTGCATCGTATACACGCACTTCAGCGCCTGAGATTAAACCTGACGATTCCAATGTCGATCCGTTTTGAGTTAAGGCAGGGGCGAGAATCACCGTAACCGGGATTTCTAACGTCATTCCCCCATATACCGCGCTAATCACTGTCGATCCGGAGGCACCAGGTGTGATGACACCATTGGGAGCTACAGCAGCAATGTTCAGATTTTGGGATATATAAACCATATTAGCATCATAAGTCACGTCGGTTACCGTTCCGTCCCATCCGGCTGCACTTACCGTCACACCTAACGGTGTCAAATCATAAAAAACAATCGGACCTGCAGGCGAGTAAGTAAGAGATGTAACCGTAGGTGTGCTTATAATAGAAACCGTATACGTCCGGGATGAAAGACCGTCAAAAGATCTTGCGATCACTTTATCTCCATTCATAACAAAGCCTGTACGAACCGTAGTTCCATCGGATTGGTACACCTCTAACGATGTTCCCGGCGAAACGGAAAGTCCTGCCTTGAAGCTCTCTACCTGCGTATTTGCCGGCACCAGAATTTCGCGCACATTCTGATCAATGCTATATACTGCGGATGTTATCGTAGTATTGCCGATTCCGTTAGCAAGATGGCCTTGTGCAGCACTTTCATTTGCATAAAACTGATTAATATCTGTGAACGAGCTGATCAAGCCGTTAGACACATTCATTTCAAACACAGTCCAATAAAGCTCTGAGCCTGCTCCGGTTGGAATATCGTAAGTTTTTGCAGGCGTTGTCGTAGCCCCCACGTATACCTCAATATGAGCTCCCGATTCCCTCATATTCGTTTCACCGGAAAAATTATGCACATAAAAACGATAAGTACCGTCTACCAATTGACGAATGGTCGTCGTTTCAGGACCATAAGAAGTAACATCGTCATGGTCCAGATCTGCGTATACAGCGCCGGATACGGAATGAATTCTATCCGCATACCAAGTATGGAAAACCCCTCCATTCGGTATTGGACCTACAAGATGCGAATCAAGATCCCGAGGCCGTTCACCCCAGGTTAATACAATACGAATTTCATGGGCTGCCGCTACACGAATAGCCGTTGCATTCTCATTGGTGTTACGCACGTTACTTGCTGAAACTCCAACGAGATAGGTGGTAATAAACCCTGGTTTAGAAAGCTCACCCGTATAAATCCCCGGCGGTAAATCAACAGAATAACGGCCGTTGCTATCGGTGACAACCGTAGCGACGATGGTACCGTCCTTATTATCCAGTCCTCTCCGGAAATGAATCGTCATCCCGGCAACGGGTTGATTCTGAACATCGACAATTCTTCCTTCAAAACCGTATACCGTTTCTGTCACAGTATCATCGTCAGAAGAACTATCATCGTCATTGGAACTGTCATCATCGCCGGAAGAACTGTCATCGTCACTGGAAGAACTGCCGCCGCCTGATGCACCACCGCCGGAAGTACTGCCTACACTTATTCCGTTCCCTGTGGTGATATTGGAAGGAGTACGTTCAAAAGTCGAGCCGTTCGCATTCACGGCGGCACGTTCTATTGTCCCGTTCCCTGTTACGGAAGCTGCCGCATTCAAAATCAATTCGGCGATGGATGCGCCCGTTCCAACATTTATTGTCGAATTGCCTGCTTCCCGGGCAACGGTAAGCTGCTGGATCGAACCCTCAGTCAGGCTTACCCGTACGCTGGTGGCCTGCACATCCACTGTATTGAATTGCCCAGCTAAAGTTACCTGAGCATGAGGGGGCAGCACACTGGAAAGAATGACGTCGGTAATCGTGCTCGTCCCTCTTGCTTCCAGCAAAGCACTCGACTGTACCGTGAATTGCTGTACGCTGGTAGCTCCTTCTGCCACGATACGAACGCTGCCGTCTGCTTTATTTACAATGACGGTAAGCAGCACGGAATCTTCAATATGTACCGAGTTGGCACCACCGCCATTGACAGTGGTAATACCTTTCACCGTTACATTCTTTAAGAAGACATCCCCTTCACCGATCGATTCAGCTAATAGAAGATTGCCTTCAATGACCGTATTTCTCAAAGTAACCCCTTGAGCGCTGATGACTACATTTCCGCGGATCGTCTCTACACCTGTTGCAGGACCAAATGTACCTTTGTGATCGTAGGTCACAACAGGAATCGCGTTAGACTGAATCCGATCCAACAGTACGACAATTTCTGCTCGCGTCATAGCGTTGTTGGGCTTGAATGTTCCATCTTCATATCCGGATAAGTACCCTTTGGCAGCAAGTGCACCAATGGAACCCTTGCTCCAGCCGGCAAATTGCGCCGCATCTTTGAATGTTTCGGCACCCGCAGCATTTTCTTGCAGTTTAAGCACATTTTTCAGCACGACTGCTGCTTCTTCACGACTGATTTGTTGATCAGGATGAATTGTTCCATCCGGGTAACCGCTAACATATCCCGCCGCTTGAGCACGGGCTATTTCAGATACGGCCCAATGCGAAGCACTAAGGTCCGTGAAGGATACGGAAGCTTCCTGGCTAAAGTGGAAAGAGCGATTAACTAAAGTAAAAAATTCCGCTCTGCTGATACTCTGATCCGGCTTATAAGTTCCATCCGAATAACCTGACAATAAACCCTTGTCGATCCATTGCCTCATTTCTTTCTCGGCCCAATGCTTGTTAATGTCGGAAGGCGCCGAAGCTGGTGCTGCGATCACGAAGCCCGGTAATGCGATGAGCACGCATAACAGGAGTACGATCGCTTTGGATACATACTTCATTCGTCTCACCCATAGTTCCTCCTTAAGTTATAGTAGCATGTATATATTACCATCGTAAGATCAAAGCTACAACAAAATTTTACATTTTTTTAGTCTTATTTTCCCATTTTTTTATTTCCATTTTAGTTCAAAAGAAACAGTATTTCCCGGGAAAGTTTCTGAAAGCCGAAAAAGACCCTCTTTGGTGAGGGTCTTTCGTCTTATAATAATGATGAATAACGGTTAAGGAGCGGTCACAACCGTCACTCTGGTTCTCACTTCCGCCGAGCTTCCTTTATAAGCGATAAGATCAAAGCGGCCGACGTTGCCTGTGACGGTTACCCGTCCTTCTGCATCGATGCTCACTGTCCCTAATGGAGCGCCAGGATTCATTGGCTTTATATAGTCTACGCCGAATGAGTTGCCGAAGGCGTAGTTATAATTCACCGTATTGCTTCCTTTATAGCCGATGCCATAATTGTCTTTAAAAGAGAGGCCCATTAAGGTGTAGACATTTTCCGTCACCGAGCCGCCGGACGGCAGCGTTAGTACAGCCGTTTCGTTATCCGCCGTAAAAGAACTGACGGAAAGCGGGTCATCCTTAACGTTAACCTCTACGTTTGCTATTTTTTGTTCATTTTTTACCGTTTTGTATACCACACTGATATTCGTTTTACCCGCTTTACTGCCAAGAACATAAACGCTGCCGTTTTTAACGGCTGTTTTTACGATCTGTGTATCGGAAGCGGCAGCGCTCTGGCTAAAACCGTTAACGAAATAGATCTGTTCTCCCCGGGCGTTTTTAATCGTAAAAGACAGCTTTCTGGCAAACAGGCTCTGGGCAGGGTCGAGATGCGCATCCTGATAAGCCGCGGGAACGATGCTGCCGGGGCGGTATAAAGCCGGTACGGCATCCAGGGAATAGGTGAGATCATTCGATCTTTTGATCTGCACCGTTCTGGTTGCACGGGATATTTCTGTTCCATTCTTCAGCAATTGAGCCGAAAAGGTGTATGAACCACCCTCTTGCCCAGGAGGTGCGTAAAAACGGAATCCATCGTTGAACGTTTCAAATTCATCTCCGGTATATTCGAAAGACGGACGATTGGCATGTCCCTTGGCCGGATCTTTATCCAATGTCAATCCATAAGTGGTCTCTGTAACGGTATCCGTAAACGTCGAGCCCGGATCAAGCCGGATGGAGTACACGTCGCCTCCGCTGGCCACGATTTTACCCATAGCCACATTGTTGGCCGCGTCCAGTTCTTCTCCATATTGATCGACCACGGTATAAGTGAATTTGGTATAGCTTCCGGGAACAATCTCACTTGCAGGCGCCTTTACTTCTTTAAAACCAGCAGGAATGCGGGCATTCTGTACGGCATACTCACGGAAAAATGAAGCGGTCTTTCCTTGATCCATGATATCGGCGGTAAGACGGATTTTACCGTTGGCCGGAGCGGTAATTGAAGTGAGCCAAATGCTGCCTTTGTTCTTGCCGGCCTTCTCAATCACCGCACCCGTGCCTAATGAACCGTCCCGCTGATCGGCCTGAGCACCGATTACAGTGATCCTGACCCGATCGGCGAAAGCGTCGCTGGTCAAATCTTCGAGACTCAGCTTGGCTCCGGACTCGTCATAGGCTGTAACCGGAATGTAGACGTTCGTGTCTCCATTAGCGATCACTTTGTTCATATCGCCGAATTCAATGGAAACCGCTTTGGCATAGGCTTGAACGGCAATTGTAACCGAAGCCGAGCCTCCCTGAACGTATACGCTGGCTGTATAATCCGCTGCAAGAAGGATGTCCTCAATAAGAGTGACGTGCGCCTGAATCGTATCGTCTCCCCGTTCATCCACAATATCATAACGGAAATTCGCCGTTCCGGGATGAAAGTGAAGACTTACGGCATCCTTCAGATTCGCCGTCCCCTGGCCGGCTTGAAGCGCTTCGCGCAGGGCGTTAAATCCCAGCACATTCCCATACTGGTCATATGGAATCAAATCGAATACGGCCTTCTGTCCCTTTGTCTTAATCGCCGTCCGGCTGTCCGAATAGGAAACCTCACCCGCCTTCAGCGTCGTCACCACCGGCTCGGCGCCTATAGTAAAGCTTTTTTGCACGGCGATATTCGTATCGTTATGCCGGAGATTAACTTGTATAAGAGTGGATCGCGAATTCAAATGGTACGTCAGCGTATCCAGGGTGAGCCTCAAATCCCCATCCGGTGTTTTGTCCAATCTCGGATGCAGCGCCGAACTGTCATTTACCGTATAGGAGAACGAAGCGGGCGAGAAGGAAGCTTTTTGCCCATACTGATTGATCGCCTTTAACCGAATCGAGGCATAGCGCGATTTGGCCAGCATTTCACTTTCCGTAACAAATTCAATGCTTGTTACGGTTTCGTTGTCCGCTGTAAATTCCGCCTCGATTTGCTCCACATCCTCTTCCCTCAATCCTCCCAGCGTCACCTTGTACCGGCCCGCGGTAAGCTTGCCTTCCTTCAATGTAAGAACGGCGGAGGGGTGCCCCTCTGTATATGCAACCGTCGCCGCCACTTCCACACCGTCCTTTGTTAAGACCAGTGTAGCCGTATCCGGATCCACTTGCCGGTTCAACTGTACCTTCACCTTGTTGTAATCGGTCGCTTCCGCCGAAACAACAGAGACCTTCCCGGCTTCGGCTGCATTCAATTGCAATTGGTATGCTTGGTGAGCCTGATAGGAGGCTTTGATAAAATCTTCCCGGGTTGCAGCCTCATCTCCGGCTTTGCCTCCAAAATCGATGCCCTGCGTTTGGGCTGCCTGCATATAGCCGGTGTACCAGGCTTCATTCGGTCCGGTTGGAGCGGCTTTTATTCCCAAGCCTCTGACCAGGATGGCAGCAAGCTGGCCCAGCGTGATCGACCCGTCAGGATCAAAACGCGCTTGATCGACGCCTTCGATCAGTGAAGCCTGTTTGGCCGCTTCGATGTAAGGAATTCCCCATGCGTGTTCGGGGGATTGAGCGCTGACATCCGTAAAAGTAGACTTTTGAACCGATGAATCTACAGGTATGCCAAAGAGCTTGGTCGCTATTTTGGCGGCCTGCACCCGTGTCAGCCGGTCGGCCAGCCCGAAGTGGTAATCGGACATGCCTTCGACATAACCTTGGGCCAGCATGAAGTCCACGATTTTTCTCGTATCGGCTTCAATAGAATCCAAATCTTTAAAATGTTCCGAGGTTTTAACCTGAGGATGGGAATAACCGGATGAGGTATCGGACGGACTCGCCGCATTGGCCAAGGCCATCGGATACACGAGAGACATCGCTATAGTGGATGCCATAGTAAAAACGGACAAAGACTTATACATAAAAAACAATTCATCCTTTCACCACTCATTGATAAAGATAATCATTATCAACAAGAAGTATAAGTTACGCCTTGTCTTTTTGTATATGATCTTTTCGGACAGGTTTTAAATCATCGGCGTCCGAATGCTTCACGGAAGAACATGCCCACAAATACCCATGATTTGATCAAGAATCATTCCATGATTGTAAGCCGTGTACTCGAACCAAGGGCCAATGGTAACGATATGAACCCGCTGTCCGCGAACAGCCTTTAAATTCTTCCAATGCTGCGTCTGCTGAAGTTCATGCCAGGTTACTCTTGACATGACATCCTCTGACAGCAGGATCAGTATGCGCCCGGCCTCCCAATCCTGTAATTCATCCGCAGTCATCCGTATAAAGTCTGAAGGGAGCTGATCGATGCGACGCGGAGCAAAGGGCAGCGCAGCCGGATCCTCTCTCCGGTTTACCCAGCGGTAGCATCCTTTTCTATCGATCATGATCGTAAGCAGATCATCCTGACGGATCAGGCGGTTTACCTTATCCGAGACAAGGCCGGCCTTGTCGTCATACTTATCGAGCCATGCCTCCGCTTCTCTTCCCCGATCCAGAAATTCCGCTATCAGACGCAAATGGTCACGCCAGCTTCCGGTCAGCCAAGGCACGAAAAACGTCCGCGCGATCTGCCCAAGCCTTTCTTGCTCCTCCGGCGTTACGTAGGCATCGATTCCAATGATGCAATCGGGGCCAAAACGGCTCAGCGCCTCGCGGTTAAAATCATACCGGTGTCCCAAGGGTACCGTAACGTCGGCCCCGTATTTTCTGCGGTAGTGGTCGGTCCAATACTGGTCCATCGGGGCTGCCTGCGGAATGATATGAAGCGGCAGCAATTGCCCCAAGTTAGACCAATTGTATGCCGCCACTTTCATTTGCCGGTTTTTCAGATAAAGGGCAGGCGGAATGCCCACCTGCTTTCTAAACATGCGCCTGAAGTGACTCTCGTTGTTATATCCGGTCTGCCGCGCAATTTCTTCTATGGGCATGCAGCCCTTTTCCATCAATTGTTTCGCCTTATTCATACGCAGCTCATTAATGTAATCCATCGCGCTAATTCCGTAAGTATCCTTAAACAACCGCCTAAAATGACGGGAACTGACCTGCATCGAGCCTGCCAGTTGTTCTATGTCGATAGCCTGTTCATAATGCCGCTCCATGAAAGCTTTTGCAGCTACAAGTTCCTTGTTCCAGCCCTTGACGTTTTTTAAAAGGCGGCTTTGCATGATGCTGTAAAGCAATTCATGAAAAGCGGCCTGACTGCGCAGGCGCTCCATCTTGTTTTTACTATGCCAGCAGCGGGCCATCGTATCGCAAAGTGCAAGATCGGCGTGGCTCGGAGTGAAGTCAATGTCGCCGCTGAACGGAAATAAGCTTTCCGAACGGTCCGGTTGATCGTTGGCTGTCTCCAACACTGCAAATCCGGATTCGAAACAAACGATATATATCCCGTCCTCATCCTGAACGGCGGCTTCTGCCCGGACCTCTTGACCCGCCCTGCATACCACGATAAATCCGGACCGCAGCCCATAATTGTGACCGTTGATGCTTACATGGCCCAGCCCGCCGATCGGGATAAAAAGCATATGGAAATCCAGCTTATTCGATTTAAAATTCCAGCACGTATTACGCTTCTGTATATGCCAAACATCGTGGAGCTTAAACCACATGTTCTCCATTGGTGTATATGCCGCTTGATCGTTGATGAATGTCGAAATCATGATCCCATGACTCCTTTCTATATATCGACGGCTATTGCAATATCATTACAAAGTCACATTCTAATTGATAATGATTATCAACGTCAATGTTTTTTTTGCAAGAACCCCATTTTGTTCACAAAAAAACGCTCCATAAAAAAGCCTTTGAGCCCGAACGGTTCGGACACAAAGGCATTTTGCAATTTTTTCCGGCGAACCTTATGAACCATGCTCGCACGGGAATTATCCTTTTACAATCTCCAGCAGCTTCTCGTAATTATTGACCACATCGTACTTCAATTGTCCCGTGCTTAATCGGGCAAAATGCTTGCGGGCACATTCGATCTTCGCCTTCTCCACTTCTCTCAGTTCCATCGAGTCGATCGAGCCCTTGGTCTCCGCAATAAAGTAAATGTGCCTTACCGTGCCTTCCTTGAACACAATGGCCCAATCGGGGTTGTAATTACCTACCGGAGTCGGGATGAAGAAGCCGCGCGGCAGCTTGGCATAAATCTGCACTTCCTGGCTCGTATCCAGCGCCTGGGCGAAGGCCCTCTCGATTTTGGAATCGGTCACGACATAATCGTAAATGTGCTTCTCGGCGGAAACGGCATTGTGGCCCAACTGTCCCTTCAGCGTATTTTGGGTAAATATGTCCGTATGGAACGTCTCATTCACAACGTCATAGGTGATCGATTCGATGATGGTAGTCGCCTTTTGTTCATTGATCAGCTTGGCCGCCCGAATGATAAATTCCTCCGGGTTTTCCCTGAACTGCAGAAAGGTGTTCTGCTTCACTCCGGCCAGGATAGACGCAATCGTCTTTCGTGTGAGCCGCGTCTCATCCATCAGCTTGCCGATCAAATCGTATTTGATCCTAGAGGACGCCTCCCTGTGAACAAACTCCGTCTGCGTCTTTCGGGTCACAAACGCCTCACCCTGCCTCAACTGCTCCCTTGACTCGATCCGGTTCATTACTCCATGCTGGACGGCATAACGTACGGAGGGAACCCGCAAGTCGGCATCCAATGCCGCGATACAATTTCGAACCAGCTCGCCGGAATCGAACCGGACGGTATAGACCGATTTGCGGTTGATCCGATCCCACAGCTCCTTAAACTCTTTTTTGTAGAAGTTGCCGTTCACGGTGACGGACGGGATATTGCGGTCCCGGTCATTCTCCGTCATTTCCTCCTTGCCTGCTGCATATATCGTTTTGATCATCTCGATGAGCGGTTCTTTATAAGGCAACAGTTCATTAGGCAGCTTGACGTCTTGCCGTTCAACTGCGGCATAATAATCATCCGTTAACCGGAACTGATCGTCGACATAGCCGTTCTTTATGAACGTATACTGCAATTTGGCGGCCAGCTTTTCGCCGATTTTCAATGGCTCGCCGCGGGCGTTTGTTAACACCTTGTCCATAAAGAAGCCCATATCCGCCTTGCGGGGCCGGTCCGATAAAGCAGCGGCAATTTCATGCTGGAGCTGCTTGGCGAATTGCTCATAGGATTCGCTGGCGATTACTGTCAAGACGTTGATCTCATGCACGTCGATACCGGGGACGCTGGAATCGATCCGCTCCCCATGCCGGTTGACGCACAGTCTGAGGCCCCGGCCTACCTCCTGCCTTTTTTTGACGGCGGAATCGCTGTACTTCAGCGTGCATATCTGGAACACGTTCGGATTATCCCAGCCTTCTTTCAAGGCGGAATGCGAGAAAATAAACCGTGTCGGTTCCTCGAAGCTCAGCAGCCTCTCCTTGTCCCGCATGATCAAATCGTAGGCGTCGGCATCATCCGAATCCGTCTCTCTGGCGGATACTTTGGAATCAATGAACCGGCTGCTCCTCTTGTCGATGGAGAAGTACCCTTTGTGCGTCTCTTTTACATGAATTCCGTTTAAATACTGAACGTACGGATCGTCCGAACCCAGCGACAGCTGCTCGTTCAGGAGATCCATATATTCCTCTTCGAACATGCCGGCGTACACGCCATTATGTTCGCTGCCGTCCTGATCATACTGCCGGTATTTGGCAACCTCATCGATGAAGAAGAGCGACAGCACTTTGATCCCTTTATAGAACAGCACCCGCTCCTTCTCCAAATGGGATTTAATCGTTTCCCGAATCTGGATTCGCCGCAAATGCAGCTCGCTCACGTCGCCCTGGACGTCACCGGCCCGCAGCGTAACCCCGTTAATGAAGCTCACCGTATTGTTCCGACCGTTGATTTCGGACACCTTATAGCCTCTGTACTGTTCCAGCCGGCCGGATAATGGATACATGTCGTCGCCGCTTCTGATTCTCAGCGTTTTTTTGCTCAAGCCGGTTTTTGTGCGGATTTCCAGCTCAAGCCGGGCTATGGGAGCATGTTTATCGCTGACATCGATGCCTTCGAGATACAGGTAGCTTTCGGTTCCGCTTGTCCCTTTCACCGAGATGCCCTTGACGCTGATCTTTTTTACGAGCTTCATATTGTATGCATCCAAGGCGTCGAGCCGGTAAACCTTGTTATATTCCTCCCGGTGGGTGGCCGAATATCGCAGGGTGAACAGCGGATTGAATAATTTGAGCGATTCCTTGGTCTTCTGGCCTTCCACCGATTGCGGCTCGTCAATGATCAGGATCGGATTCGTGCCGGCAATCACATCCATGGGTCTGCGGGTATGGAATTCATCCAGCTCCATGTAAATCCGTCTTGCATCCTGCCCTCTGGCTGCAAACGCTTGCGAATTAATAATCATGACATTGATGCCGGCATCGGCGGCAAACCTCTCGATATGATGCAATTGCTTGGAGTTGTAGACAAAATATCGAACCTTCGACCCGTATTCGGCCATAAAATGATCTTCCGTCATTTGAAACGTCTTGAGTACGCCTTCCCGGATGGCGATGGACGGGACAACGATGATGAATTTGCTCCATCCGTATTTCTTGTACAGCTCAAACATCGTCCGGATATAGGTGTAGGTCTTGCCCGTACCGGTTTCCATTTCGACCGTCAGGTTATATTGGCCTTCGAGCCGCTCCGATATTTTCAATCCGTTCTCGCGTTGTACGGCTTGGATATTGCGGAGTATGTCATGATCGGGCAGCTTGATGGCATGATTTTTAAATCCATATTCCGGTTCGTTATTTGCCGTTTGAAACAAATCCCCCGCATATTCGGCCTTCTGCCGTCTGCCCTTATCCAGCGTGAAACGGGAGGATTCGTTAGGCTGCCCGTAAAACGCGCCGACAACGCTTTTGACGGCATCCAGCTGAAACGGTTGGTGCTTGAATTTTATTCTCATGTCAGCTCACCTTCCTTACAGCACCTGGATTTCCGTGCCCGGAGAAAGCAGCTTGAACAGTTCTTCCACGTTGATGCGTGCGGCGTCGTCCCTAAAAGAGCTATCGCGGAATACGACACGCTGAGGCTGTTCCATTGCGATCTTCTTCATGACCGATTCCGTGATGTCTTCATCGAAGCAGGCGATCAAGGAGCCGCCTGCCACATGATGAACGGTCTTCCCTTCAACTTCCTTTGTTTCCATGGGCAATGAAAGCTCCAGGCCGTATTCCAGCATCACTTGAACGAGCAGATCTTCCCCGGTCCGGTCTTCCTTGATGTTGGATGCCAAATCCGCAAGATCCACTTGACCCAGCTCGGCCGGCGTATAGTAGACATCCTTCATATTGGAGGAATCCGTACGGTATACCCGGAAGCCATAATCAATGTCCGCTCCGGTCTCCTCTTTGATTTTCCCGGCGGCGCGGCGGATGCGCTCTTTACCCAGCTCCGTTAAGTAATGAGGGCGGTTCAGTTCGTTTAACGTATCTATCGCATTTTTGAAGATCATTTTGCGGTTTTGTTCGGCCTGATTGTACATCGCGTCAATATCTTCCTGCAGCTGCACCAGAATAAATTTTCTGCGGCCGTTATCCTCCGCGTTTAATTCCATGATCGCATGGGCCAGTGTACCGGAGCCGGAGAAGAAATCGAGAGCCAGATCCTCGGAGCCTATGCCAAAGCCGATCAGATGCTTGATTAAGCTGACGGGCTTCGGGTTAGAAAACACGTCTTTGCCGAATAGCCGGAGCAAATCGCTGCTGCCGTCGCTGGTTGTTCCATTCTCATCCAGCATGGCGCCGGATTTATAGATGCTTCTGGGCGTCTTGCCTTTGGGCAATCGTTGTTTAAACTGGACCGACCAGTTCTCGCCGACTTTAATGATCCGGATTTCTCCTTTGGCCAGGTCTTCTTTAAACCTTTTCTCCGACCGGAGCCAGCTGATCGGATTGCCGTTTTCGTCCAATTCCAGGACGGTGCCGTCCGGGCAGGTAATCGGATAATATTGCTTCCCCGATTTTCTTTTAAATGTGTCCCAATAAAATTTACCTTCCGAGTCTTCCTCTTTGTAGCGCTTCAAATAGTCGTCGGAGTACATTTCATAAAGCTCATCGACCATCTCTTTATTTTTGGCGTAAACCAGAATATATTCATGCTCGACGGCGACATGCCTGGAATCGTTTCCCCCGCCCTTTTTATTTTGCCAAACCAGATCCGCGATATGGTTTTTGATTCCAAATATCTCATCGCACAACAGGCGCAGTCTTGGATGCTCGCTTTCGTCGATACTGATAAACACGATTCCGTCGTCTCTTAACAAGTTCTTGGATACTTTAAGCCGGGAATACATCATGGTTAACCAGTCACTATGGAATTTTCCATTGGATTCGGTATTCTGAACCAGTCTATTCCCTTCGGAATCGACTTGTCCCGACGCCGCCAAATAGACATCGGCAGACGATTTGAAATCGTCCTTATAAATGAAATCCTTTCCTGTATTGTACGGGGGATCAATGTAAATCATTTTAATCTTATGTAAATAGGACTCCTGCAGCAGCTTCAGCACTTCGAGGTTGTCGCCTTCGATGTACAGATTTTGCGTGCTGTCCCAATCGACACTGTCTTCTTTGACCGGCCGCAGCGTTTTATCGATGGGCGTATTGGCGTTGAGGATCGCCTCTTTCTTGCCCGGCCAGGTCAGCTGGTATCGTTCTTTCTCTCCTTCGACAAGGACATCGGACAGCTCCTGTTTTAACAAATCAAAATCGATCGCGCGGATCAATTTCCCTTGACGATCTCTTGTCTCCGTAATCACATTGGGAAACAGCGCCGCTATTTTCTCGAGGTTGACTTGTGTCGTATTGAATGTTTTCATAGCCAATTGATTCATGAGTTTGCCTCCTGTGTTTCCCCTTGGTCATCCAGCACTATTTTTCTGTATATTACTTATTCTTCTGTCTACAGAAAAGTCCTTCTTTGGACATATCCCATGCACGGTGCGTCAGGGAGACAACGACAAATAACCCGACCCGGGCTTGCGCCCGAATCGGGTTATTCTGTTATATTAAACCATGATTTTGCAAATATCGTTGGTGAATTCGACGGGATCCTGGATCGGCAATCCTTCGATTAACAGTGCCTGGTTGTACAACAGATTTGTATACAGATTGAGTTTCTCTTTATCGTTTGCATAAGCATCCTTTAAGGATTGGAATACCTCATGATGGATGTTGATCTCCAGAATCTTGTCCGCTTTGACATCCTGGCCGCTAGGCATGGCTTTGAGGATCTTTTCCATTTCAATCGTTAATTCGCCCTCCGTAGACAGGCAGACAGGATGGGTCTTCAGTCTCTTGGATGCTTTGACATGCTTCACTTTATCCTTCAGTATGTTTTTCATATATTCAAAGAGGTCTTTGGTTTCGCCCTCTTCTGCATCCGACGTGTTTTCGCTTGCATCCGGTTCAATTCCCAGGTCGCCGCTCGATACCGATTTAAATTCTTTTTCTTTGTAGGTCATGAGCATTTTGACGGCGAACTCATCGATATCATCGGTAAAGTATAGGATCTCATATCCCTTGTCGGCTACCAGCTCGGTTTGAGGAAGCTTCTCGATGCGTTCAATCGATTCCCCGGAGGCATAGTAGATGTATTTTTGATCCTCAGGCATTCTCGACACGTACTCATCCAGGGTGACCAGCTTCTTCTCTTTGGAGGAGTAGAACATCAGCAGATCCTGCAGCATCTCTTTATTGGCGCCGAAATCGCTGTATACCCCGAATTTCAGCTGTCTGCCAAAGGCCTTATAGAATTTTTCATACTTCTCTCTTTCATCCTTCAATAAGCTTTGCAGCTGGCTCTTGATTTTGTTCTTGATGTTTTTGGCGATGAGGCTCAATTGCCGGTCATGCTGCAGAATCTCTCTGGAAATGTTGAGCGATAAATCCTCGGAATCCACCATTCCCTTAACAAAGCTGAAATAGTCGGGAAGCAGATCGGGACACTTATTCATGATCAGCACATCGTTGGAATACAGCTCCAGGCCTTTCTCATATTCCTTCGTATAATAATCGAACGGCGTATTCTCCGGGATAAACAGAATGGCATTATACACCACGGCACCGTCGGCACTAATATGAATATGCTTTAGAGGCTTATCGAACCCGTAGCGTTTCTCGGTGTAGAAATTTTCATAGTCTTCCGGCGTAAGCTCGTTCTTGTTTTTCCGCCAAATCGGAACCATGCTGTTGATGGTTTGTTCTTCAACATATTCTTCGAATTCATTGTCGCTGCCTTCTTTAGGCCGCTGCCCTTTCACATCCATCTTTATGGGGTACCGGATAAAATCGGAGTATTTTTTGATAATCGATCTTAAACGATACTCTTCAAGATACTCGTCGTATTGATCCTCTTCCGTATTCTCTTTAATTTTCAAAATAATATCCGTACCTGCCGTCGCTTTCTCGCATGGCTCAATCGTATACCCGTCTGCTCCTCTGGATTCCCACTTATACGCCTCATCGCTGCCCAAAGCCTTGCTGATGACCGTAACCACTTCGGCTACCATAAAAGCAGAATAAAATCCCACCCCGAATTGACCGATGATATTGTGCCCATCCTTCAATTCGTTTTCTTTCTTGAATGCCAATGAGCCGCTCTTGGCGATAACCCCCAGGTTATTCTCCAGCTCCTCTTTGGTCATACCGATCCCCGTATCGGAGATGGTCAATGTCCGGTTGGCCTTATCCGGCTTTACTTTGATGTAATAATTGTCTTTATCAAAAACCAATTGATCGTCGGACAGCGCTTTATAGTAGATTTTGTCAATGGCATCGCTCGCATTCGAGATCAGCTCTCTTAGGAAAATTTCTCTCTGCGTATAAATGGAGTTAATCATCATTTCCAATAATCTTTTGGATTCGGCTTTAAACTGTTTTTTGGCCATGATTCGCTCTCCTTTCAATCCGTCCCGCGATTAGCACTCTAAGCGCCTGAGTGCTAACTCTCCTTTTTATATTACATAGACGATTTTTTGATGTCAATATACAGTAGAATTTTTGAGTCCGGTCAATTGACTATATGGGCCCCCATAAATTACTTTTCCATCATCAGTGAAACGATGGTTTGTTCTGCTACTTTATATGTCCCATTTTCTTTTTTTACAATATACTTTGGTTTGATTTGGAGTTGACTCATCCAGGTTTATAATTTCATAGCTTAGTTGCTGCACTCACTAAGGCTACAAAAGGAAGCAAATGTCTTGCTGTTCACAATGAATTATCCCACCTTTCAATAAAATATAATAACAACTTTACCATATTCATATCATTTAGTGATATAATAAGTGAAAAACGCGAATTCGCCGGAGAGGCTTATGAAAGCGCTTAAAAAGAAGGATTATACCCTTAATTCCGTAAAAAATGCGGCGCGTATCTTGCGTCTGTTCTCTTTGGAACGGCCTGAATTGGGAGTGACGGAGATCTCCAGGCTCTTGGGATTAAACAAAAGTACGGCCTACCATCTCATGACTTTCCTCACGGCCGAGGGTCTGTTGGAGAAAAGCCCAAAGTCCCGGTACCGCCTCGGCCTTGCCTTTTTGCGTTACAGCGGGATCATTACGACACAGATGGAAATTCACCGGGAATCGCTTCCTTTTTTGGAGAGACTGGCGGAGGAATTGGGGGAATCCGCTTTTATCGGCATTTTGGAAGGGACTAATGTGGCGTACCTTCAGAAAGTGGATGTTAAACATCCCCATCCCCTGTCGCCCGTAGGCAACCGGAACCCCGTATCCTGCACCGGATCGGGAAAAGCGATTCTGGCCTTTCAAAAAGAGGAGATCATTTCAGGAATAGCGGAACGCTTGCAGCCTTACGGTCCCAATTCCATCACCGACCCGGAACGCTTCAAGAAGCATTTAAAGGATATCCGAAGCCAGGGATATGCCCTATGTATTGATGAAATATATGAAGGCGTTTCAAGTATTGGGGTGCCTGTACGCGATTATACCAGCGAGGTGGTGGCCGCCGTCAGTATCGCCGGGCCGACAGAACGCATCCGGAGCTGCAATATTGAGCATGCGGTGACAACGTTGAAGCAAGCGGGGCTTGGGATTTCCGCCAAATTGGGCTATTACGGTTGAATCCCGGCGTTCGGTGAGATCCAAGGCCGCAGATAACACAAAGCGACCGCTCCTTCTAACGATACCGGGGAGCGGTCGCTGCTTTTTAGAATGGGAAACGGCGATACTTTTCCTGAACCGAAACCCATTTGGTTATTGTAAATTCATCGATAATCCACGGATTCCCAAACCTTCCGCTTCCGCTCGCCTTATTTCCGCCAAACGGAATGTTGGGGTTGTCATTCACCGTCTGGTCGTTAATATGCGTCATCCCGCTCTCGATTTGCAGCGCCAACTCTTCGCCTTTGGCCAAATCTGTCGTAAAGATCGAAGAGCTTAACCCGTATTCGGTTTCATTCGCCATAATTATGGCTTCTTCGTCCGTATTCGCTTTGATAATGGTGGCGATGGGGGCAAACAGCTCGGTTTGCGCCAGCTTGCTTGAGTTATCTACATCAATAAATACGTAAGGTGTAAGCACATTGCCTTCCCGTTTGCCTTCCAACGCCATTTTCGCTCCATCTCGTTTGGCCGCCTCAATCGCACTGACCGCTTTCTCAAGCTGACGCTCGTTAATAAGAGGGCCGATCATGGTGTTCGGGTCCCTCGGATCGCCGCACGGAAGGGCCTTCGCTCTTTCCACAAACTTTTGGACAAACTCGTCGTGCTTATCTTTATGGACAATGATACGGTTAATAATCATACAAATTTGTCCTTGATGGATGAACTTCCCAAACACCGCAGCATCCACCGCCCGGTCGACGTCCGCATCCGACAGCACCACAAACGGACTGTTACCGCCCAGTTCCAGAATAACTCGCTTCAAGTTTCTACCGGCAATCTCGCCGATGTGTCTTCCGACGGCAGTAGAACCGGTGAAACTGATCAATCCGACATGCGGATGGGTTAACAGGTCATCGCCGATTTCTGTGATATCCGTGAGAATCATATTGAATACGCCATGAGGCAGACCGGCGTGCTCGAATGCCTTGGCGATAATGGAACCGCCGGTTAAGCCAACTTGAATATCAGGCTTATGCACCACGCTGTTCCCCAACGCAATGGCCGGCGCAATGGTTCTCATCGACAAATTCATTGGGAAATTAAACGGCGAAATCGACGCAACCACTCCCAAAGGAAGCCGGCGGATATGATTGACCTTCCCCTCGATGGCAGAAGGAATCTCCCTCACCTGATCGATTGCGTCCGCATAATGTATTGCTTCCTCCAGCACCTCCAGGGCGAGATGCACTTCCACATTGGCTTTTAACAAAGTGCCTCCCGTCTCACGAACGATGATATCCACAATGGCGGCCCGGTTAGCTTTCAAATACTCTGCCGCCTTGTAAATGACCGTCTTCCTTTCATCGGCGGAAGATTTGGCCCATTTCTTTTGCGCCTGCTTCGCCATGTCAATGGCCTCATGCAGCTGCTGGGACGTCGCCAACCGAACCGTAGTCACAACCGAATGATCGTAAGGATTTACAATATCGTAAGTTTGGTCGCTTCTCCCCTCCACCCATTCGCCGTTAATAAAGCTTTTGTTTAAATTTTCGTAACGCATCATTGGAAGTTCTTCTTTTGTGATTGCCATTTGTAAGCTCCTCTCATCATTTATTATTAAAGGCTGAAAGCTGACAGTCCCTTCTAGTGAAGGACTTCGATCCGTTTCTCATACGTGCTTTCCAGCATACGGATCAGATGGGTCAGCAGCGTATTATACGGAACGGCAATACCGTATTTCCCCGCTTTATCCACGATGGCTCCGTTGAGGAAGGCGATCTCCGTTGCCCGTTGAGCCAGCACATCCTGCAGCATGGAAGTCAGATGCTCGCCCGACATGGCCGGATCGAGAACGCCTTGGATCGCTGCGATGATATCTTCTTTTTCGATATCCACTTGTTCCGCTTTCGCTACGGTCACGATTTCGTCCAGGATGCCGTTCACGAGCTCGTCAAACCGTTCATAGCCTCCGATATCCGATGCCTTCAATCGAGTCAGCGCCGCAAGCGGATTATACACCGCATTAAATGCGACCTTCTTCCAAACGATGGACATCACGTCCGGTTCAATGGACACATGCAGGCCGGCCTCGTTCATCATGCCGCAAATCTGCTGCAGCGCTTCGGTGATTTGTCCGTGAGCGCTCATCATGACGGTTTCCCCGGAGCCGAGTGCGCGAATCACTCCCGGAGCAACCAGCTCCGTACCGAAATTGGTCACGCCGACAATCACCCGCTCGCGAGGGACATATGAAGTAACCGCTTCCAAATTACCCAATCCGTTCTGCAATGTCAGCACTTGCGTGTGTGGACCCATGATGGGCAGCGCTTGCTCGACAACAGCTTGGGTATGCATGGCTTTGGTGAAGACCATGACAAGATCTGCAACGCCTACCGTAGTAAAATCCGTCACGGCTTCTAATCTATACGTGGATGTGCCGCCTTCATGAATGACACGCAATCCGTTGGTTTGAATTGCTTCTATATGATTTCTCCAACGATCGATCAATATCACGGATTGCCCGCTGCGATGCAGCATCGAGCCAAATCGGCACCCCATCGCTCCTGCGCCTGCGACTGCGATTCTCATCCCATCACCTCTTTGACAGCTATGCCGCTTCATTGTCGGGTTCGCGGTCAAGCTGATTATTTGATACTATCCAATTCCTTGAAGAGCTCCTTCACCAAATCTTCGCCAATTTCTTTGGAGAACTTATCAATTAACGGTCGGGTGAGCTGTTGCATTTTGGCTTTTTCTTCAGGTGACATTTCATTCACTTGCATACCGGCGGCCTTCAACTTCTCCAATGTTTCCTGGGCCATCGCTCTGTTGGTTTCCCGCTGAAATTTACCGGATTCTGCAGCGGCTTCCTGAACAATCTTTCTTTCTTCATCCGACAATTGATCCCAATATTTCTTGCTGAATATGAGGATGGTCGGAGCATACAGATGATTCGTGATAGTTAAATATTTTTGAACCTCATACAGCTTATGGGATTCGACCACCGCAAAGGAGTTTTCTTGTCCGTCAATGGCTTTGCTCTCCAAAGCGGAGAATACTTCGGAAAAGACCATCGGCGTCGGATTGGCTCCCAGCGTTTTAAACATCTCCAAATGGATGGGGTTAGGCAGCGTCCGAATCTTAATTCCCTTAAAATCTTCTACCCTCGTAATCGGGTGCTTGCTGTTGGTGATACTACGGAATCCGTTTTCCCAATAACTTAATCCAATGATTTTGTGCTGCGGCAGTAAATCCATCAATTTTTGGCCGATAGGCCCATCCATGACGGCATCCGCTTGTTTTTCATTATTAATTACGAAAGGAAAATCGAAAATACCGAATGCTTTGATCGTGCCGAATATGGGCGGGGTCGTGATTCCCGCTACCTCCTGCAGGCCGCCCTGCACGGCTTCCATCATTTTCTTATCATCACCAAGCGATGCATCATAAAATCGTTGAACCTTCATTTTCCCACCGCTTTTTTGCTCGACGAGTTCCGCGAATTTCTCCAAACCGAGCCCCTGCGGGTGGCCTTTAGGACTGACAATTCCGGCTTTCATCACGCGCGTTTTCACATTGGCGGAATCTTGGGCTTTAGCTGCTGCCGGCGTTGATGCTCCATTGGCGACATTTGCACCGCTATCTCCGTTACCGCCTTGAGTTCCCCCGCTTCCGGCATTTCCACAGCCTGTGACTACAAGTAAGCTAAGTACAGTTAATCCAATTACGAGCGGTTTTAACCATTTTTTCATAGCCTTCCCTCGTTTCATGTGGATTTGATATTGAAGCCTTCCTTCTCTCAAGTGAACCATCCTAGCGGAACGGTTACGATAGACGGAAAGAGGATCAGCAGAAACAAAATCAGCACTTCAACCAGTAAAAAAGGCCAAATTCCCTTCAATATGCCTTCCATATCCACCTTGCCGACACCGCAAGCGACGTTCAATACGGCCCCCACAGGCGGGGTTAGCAAACCGATACAGTTATTTAGAACGAAAAGGACTCCGAAATAAACCGGATCAATCCCGGCCTGTTCGATAATCGGCATGAGGATCGGGGTCAAAATCAGAATAGTGGGTGTAAGATCCATAGCCGTCCCAACAAGTAATACCAAGATATTAATCGCAATGAGCAGCAGCAATTTGTTCTCAATCAACGGTCCCAGCATATCCACCAAAAGAATGGGAATATCTGCTATCGTAATCAGCCAAGCGGAAACCATCGCGGCAGCCGCCAAAAACATGACCACGCTCGTCACTTTTGCTGAAGCCACAAAGACACGGAACAAGTGCTGGATTTTCAATTCACGGTAGATGATGAAGCCGACGAGAAAGGCATAGAAAGCCGCAACCACCGCTGCTTCCGTTGGTGTAAATATCCCCCCGCGCAATCCCCCGATAATAATCACCGGCAGGAGGAGCGCCCAAACGGCTTGTTTGGTTGCATGCCACATTTCTTTTACAGACTTGCGGGGGAAAACGGCTACCTTATCTTTACGAACGACCAGGGTCCAAGCAATGGTTAGCCCTAATGCAATCAGAAGCCCGGGGACAATACCGGCCATAAACAGCTTGGTAATCGATACACCGCTGGTCACGCCGAAAATAATCATCGGAATGCTCGGAGGGATAATTGGCGCAATAATACCGCCCGATGCAATCAAAGCGGTCGATCGATTGCGATCATACCCGGCCTTTACCATCATCGGGATCAGGATTGCGCCAAGCGCCGCCGTATCGGCCAAAGCCGACCCGGATAAACCGGCAAACAAGACGCTTCCAATGATGGCGACATAACCCAATCCTCCGCGTATATGTCCGACGAACGACAATGCAAAGTTGATAATACGAGTGGAAATCCCCCCTGCATTCATCAATTCGCCTGCGAGAATAAAGAACGGGACAGCCATTAGCGGGAAGCTGTCCGCTCCGTTAATCAAATTCTGGGCAATGATCAGACTGTCGAACATATTCAATTGGATCATTAAAGCCACACCGCTAATTAACAGCGCGAAAGCAATAGGCGTTCCAAGAACCATAGAGCCCAAGAGTGAACCGAGGAAAATCGTCATTGTCATGGTTGGTTCCCTCCCGAAAGCGTCTGCCTCTTTTCGTATACAGGCCCGAGCATCTCTTCTTCCGATTCTTTCATGCGAACAGCTTTATCTATGGCAGATTTGCGGAGCAGCACTTTGTACATTTTGATCATAACCACAAGGGCCATACCTAAGCTCATAATGATGCCAATCGCGTATACATAGGACATCCGTATTCCTGTAGCAGGCGCATTGCTGTCCATATTGAGCAGAATCAGCTTCCAGCTTCCTTGTAAAATCAACAACAAGGCAAAGAGAATCAACACATGGCTGATGATATAGGCGATCTTTTTCATGGAAGGCGGCAGTCTTTTGACCAGCATCTCTACCCCGAGATGTTCATTATCCTTCAAGGCCCCGATCGATCCCAAGAAGATCATCCACACAAATAAGAAACGGGACATTTCCTCAGACCAGGTGATCCCCGAATCAAACACATACCGCAAAATCACATTGCCCAGTACCAGAATGCACATAAATAATAGGGAAAACGCCATCAAAATGTTCAAAGCGTTACCTAACCATTTGGATATGTTCTTCATCTGATTCCCTCCATAGGAGTAATCATATTCGTAAGATGTCCCGCCGCACCTTTTGTCCAACTATCCTCTTTGAGAATCCGAACCCTCGTGTTCAACATTCAGTGCTGCTGCTTGGATACTTGCGGCAAACGCACATCAAGCACAGCAGACCGCCCTCCTTTGACCATGTGCAGAGCGCTGACTATGGCCTCCTTTAATTCACTTGGTTTTTCAACCAATCTGGGATACGCTCCGCCGGCGGCTTCGGCCACCTTGGCCAATTCGGACGATGGATCGAAATTGACCCAGAATTGGTCCGTCTGGCGGGCTACGCCGTTGGGATGGACACCGAGCGTAGACATTCTGGGCGCGCCCCATCCATGATTGTTGTAAATAACGGTCAGAAAAGGGGTATTGTATTTCCTCGCCACCCAATGAACGGGTGTCGGATTACTGAATATATAGGAACCGTCCCCCGTAAGGCTGACGATGGTTTTATCCGGCGCAGCAAGCTTGGCGCCAATCGCCCCTCCTCCGTGCCATCCTAAAGCGCTCGCACCGCTTCCCAGCAAGGTTCCAGGTGTATTGCGCGGTAAATGCTTGCTGACGGTTGCATAATTGGTAATCGTTTCGGTCAGCACAATCGTATCCTCATCTATGGCTTCACGGATACAGGCAGTAAGATACTCCGGCGTAATGATGTCGCTGTCGTCCAGCTGCTCCAGGCGCCTCCATTCTTCCCTTTGCCGGTGATGAATCAGGGTGAAATATTGGTTGCGCTCCCGGACAGCTTTTTCATCGATCAAATGATGGATTGTATTGAAATAAGCGTTCAACTGCTGAAGAGCCGCGAATGAATCGGCCTTATAAAATCTTTTGGACGGGATATACCATAAAGGTGTCTTTTCTTTTAATGGGTCAACGTCTATAAAGTAAACCGTACAGTCTTTGGCCGGTTGATTGTGCAGCGGAATCCAGGGCACATCGCTGTCGATCACAAGAACCAGATCCGCTTCGGCAAGGATTTCATTTTGCTCCGGATGATTCCACTGATAGCCTACATGAAGAGGATGATCTCCGGGGAAGTTCATATAATAAGGCGCTGATTCCAGTACCGGAACGGCTAAACGCTCGCTCAATCGGACAAGCTCCGGAACCGCCTGCTTGTTTCTTCCTAAATAAGAGGTGACGATTAGCGGTTTTTGGGCCTGCAGCAAATCGTTCGCGATCTCGGCAATCTTCTCCGGGGGAATGGCACTCGGGGACAGCGGTTCCCAGCCTTGCGTCCGGAAGGAAGACCGTTCGATCTCTTCCTCCAGCACTTCGCGCGAGGCCATGAGGTATACCGGCCCTTTCGGGTCGCTTTCCGCTATTTGCAGTGCCCGATGGACAAGCTGCTTCACATTTTTTCCGGTGCGGATTTCATTATCGTACTTCATATACTGCCGCACAATACCGCGTTGATCAAACACGTCTTGAATCCAATGAATATGTTCATTTCGGCTTCCGACAAGCTCGCCTTCCTGAGTAAACGGAGAAGCGCCGGCAAAAATAAGCACAGGCACCCTGCCTTTTGCCGCATTATGTACGGATCCGCCGAGATTTTGGGTGCCGCATTCCACATGGATAAATACCGCTTGCGGCCGTCCGCTGACTTGGGCGTAGGTATGGGCAGCGCTTAAAGCGACGAATTCGTGCGGACAAATAATAATGCGGGGGTAGTTCTTGTTTTGTAATTGGGCCTGTGCCCATTCTTCGATGAGAGCGGGGTGATCGCTTCCCAAATTGGCGAAAATACAGGAAACGCCGGCCTCATGAAGCGATTCCATTAAAGCGGAAGCCGTAGTAAATTTACTTGCTGCCTTGTTGTCCAAACCATCCTTTAGCTCATAAGTTACTGCGGATTGGTTATTCGGGGATGATGGTTCCATGGTAAACCGCCTTTCCAATATGAAATTCAATCGTGTTCCCTCTGCTCACCGCAAAAATATTTACATTTTCACCCTGCACAGGTTTTTAAAGCGATTACAAATAACGTTATTGGAATCTATAATAGTATCAGAGTGTATTTTGCGAAACTTTAATTTTCTTCTATATTAAACAAATGAAATAAAATACGTATTAAAGGAGGGCCGTGGAATAGCGTAGTACCCGGATATAAGGAGGAAATCGTGATGCGGCCTCATCAAGGCGGCAAGCGCTTTAGTTCTGTTCAAAACGCGGTGCGCCTCTTGAACGCCTTCTCCCCGGAAGAAGCCGAATTGGGCATCAGCGAACTGTCCGAGAAGCTGGGGATTGCCAAAAGCACCGTTCACCGCTTGGTAACCACATTGGCAGGTGAAGGCTTCATCGCCAAGGACCCGAATACGAATTTGTACCGACTGGGCATTTCGATTCTGGCCATCAGCAATATCGTCACTTCCACCATGCCCCTTCATCAAACGGCGCTGCCCGTTATCCGCCAACTGGGTAAAAAAACGAAAGAATCCATCCATATCGGTATTTTTCGGGATGGCGAAGTTATTTTTCTCAATCGCATTGATGGCATAAACACCCATGCTTCTCTCTCGATGATAGGAAGCCGGGTGCCGGCCCATTGTACGAGTTCAGGTCAGGTGTTTTTGGCTTATCAACCGAAGGAAACCGTGAACCTTTTGTTCAGCAAGGGGTTGAAGGCTTACACCCGTAAAACGATCACGGACGTAAAGCAAATGCACGCATTACTGGACAAAGTCCGGGAGCAGGGTTTCTCGGTGAGTGTAGAGGAATTGCATGAGGGCATCGCTTCAGTAGCCGCCCCGATTCGCAATTCGCGGGGACAAGTCATCGCCACCGTGAGCATTCCGGGCCCCGTCCAGCGCATATCCAAAGACGCCCTCCCGCTCTTGACAAAGCTCGTATTACAGGCAGCCAAAGAAATCTCCCTGCGCTTTCAACAGCTTAAACCGCCATGACCAGCGGCCGAAAAGTCTTATAATATTACATTTTTTTACATTTTAATAGTATGAATTACTGAAAAAGATAAGGGATGCTGCCCGCGGCAGCATCCCTTATTGCAGTTTCCAGCCATATATTGTCCCCAAACCCCACATGATGCCCAAGCCAATCCACATGCCTGCCCATACTGCGGCCGTTCCCGATCAAGCCGGCATATCATCCGTGAAACCAAAAGGCTTACGCGATTTTATTGGCGTCGGCTATCACCTTCGCCAGTTCGCAGTGGCGCAGTTTTTCCTTCTGGCTCTCGATGTCGATGTTGTACAAATTTGCCGCATTTTCTCCGAGGATTTTCTTCTTCACATTCAAATCGAGCGTTACGCCGGTTTCCTTCTGAATATCTTCCGGCAGCTCCATCGCGATGAACTTCTCGATCATCCAGCCCGGCTCCCATATCGCATAGTCGCTTCCGAACAGGATCCGGTCTTCGCCGATCCAGTACAGCAGCTCGCTGATGATTTCCGCAAAATAGCGGGGACGCGTATGGATGAAAGGCATGACAATCGCCAAGCCGCCGTATACGTTCTTCTCCTGCGTCGCAATCCAGCAGAAATCCTCCAGCCGCGGAAGCCCGACGTGCTCGACGATGAAATTCAAATCCTGGAACGCGCTGGCCACATCGTCGATATCGGCAACGTCGAACGCATCGCGGTTCAGCGGAATGATCGTCGGCCCTTTGTGTACGTGAATGTTCTTGATCCCGAGCTCGACGCATTTCTCCAGGTAGCGATAAGACCAGTCGTCCGTTAATTTATATCCTTTCGAGCCCTTATACCAGTCGGCCGTGTACAGCTTGACACCGGGCCACCGGTATTTCTCATGATCCTTCTCGAGCTGCTCCAGGCCGCGCGCTCCATGGCGCGGATCGAACGTTCCGTTACAGATGAACCGGCCCGGATACTGCCGCGCAAGCGCATCGTTGATGTCCGGATCGCCGAAGCCGTTCTTGTAAAACTCCTTCAAATAGACCGGCTGAAAGATGGCCATGTCGCTGTAGCCTTTGACAAACACATCATCGATCAGCGTGCCGGCATCGTATTTCAGGAATTTGTCCTTCGGCCACAAATACTCCTTCGGGGTCATTTTTTTGTGATAATCGTAAAAGCAATGGATGAACTGCTCTCCTTGAACGTTCAACTGGTTCTCTTTGCTGCCGTCCCACAATGCAATATGCCCGTCAATGATGAAAATTTCCTCTCCGTTCGGTAAGCGGTACATGGTCATTCCTCCTTGAAAGGTATCACAAGCACAGGGAAACGCTTACAACATAGATCGAAGACATCATGCCCCCAACCGTCCTCCCACTAAAACTCATGGAGCGCATGATGTTCCGTTCCCAATGCTTACTTCAAGTATAGTCATTGCCGGAACCGAATAAAATGTATATCTATATAAAAAACGATACCAAACGTCGGATCATTTCTGTAGGAAGAACCATCAGGAAACGCCTTGGCCGTTCACCGCTTCCAGCAGCAGGTCGGCCAGATGCACGGCTCTCATTCTCTCCTCCGCACCCTCCCGAATAATGCCCAGCCGCATCTGCAGCAGGCAGCCCGGATTGGCCGTCACGATCGTTTGCGCACGTACTTTGTTCACCTTTTCCATTTTATAGTCCAAGATTTGCATCGACATTTCTTTCTCCGTAATATTGTAGACCCCCGCAGATCCGCAGCAATGATCGGCCTCTTCCATCTCACGATATTGAACGCCTTTAATCGAGGCCAGCAATGTCCGCGGGGCACTGGCTGTACCCATGACATTCCGCAGATGGCAGGAATCCTGATACGTAATCACTTGTTCCGGCAGCGAAAGTTCCCTTTCGGCAAATTGAAGCTCAACAAGAATTTCGGAGAAATCCCTTACTTTGCCGGCGAATGCTTTGGCTCGCTCTCTCCATTCCTCTTCATCCCTCAGCAAGTGATCGTATTCAACCAATAAGGCACCGCATCCGCCTGCATTCAGGACGATATAGTCCGCGTCCAGCGATTCGAAGGCCTCGATGTTGGCCTTGGCTAACCGCTTGGCCATCTCTTTCTCTCCGCCGTGTGCGTGCAAGGCGCCGCAGCATCCCTGGCCGGAAGGAATCACAATGTCGCAGCCTGCCTTTTGAAGCAGCTTCATCGTGGCATCGTTGGTTTCCATGAACATCGTATCCATAAGACAACCTGAGAAAAAAGCGACCTTCTTCTTTGCTTGCCCTTCGGCAGGAAGATAGGCAGGACGGTTGTTCAACGCGCCGGCGCTTGCGATGGGCGGTATCGTTCGCTCAAGCTCCGCAATGTTCCCGGGCAGGATATGCAGCAATTTGCTTTTTTGAACGATGCGCTGCAGACCGCTCTTTTGATAGAACCTAAGGAAATAATGCAGTCGCTTGATCCGGTCTTTGTGCGGAAACAATTGTTTAAACACAAGCCCCATCATCACCTTCGCGTGCATTTTATGCTTTTTCTTTTGCTGAATCACATCCCGAGCTTCCTCAAGCAGATGGCCGTATTTCACGCCGGACGGACAAACCGGCTCACAAGCCCGGCAGCCGAGGCAAAGATTCAGCTGCTTCTCCACATCTTCGTCCGGTTCAATGACCCCGTCGACGACCCCCTTCATGAGAGCGATCCGGCCGCGCGGAGACGCCGCTTCATATTGATCGGTTTGGCCATAAGTCGGACAGGTCGGAAGGCAGAAGCCGCATCTCATGCAATTCATTAGCTCGTTGTAATCCAGCTGTTCTTTGAAGCCCTGTCGAATCTCACTCTGCACCTGCCGGTTCATCTGGTCATCACCACTCTTTTGCGGGCGTCTTTTGCGAACATTTTGCCGGGATTCATGATTCCGTTCGGATCAAAGGCTTGTTTGACGGCTTTCATCGCCGCTACGCCTTCCTCTCCAACCTTTAACGATAAATAAGGCCGCTTCATCTCGCCAACGCCGTGCTCTCCGGTAATGGTACCTCCTAGCTCGATCGCCTTCCGGAAAATTTCTTCGAACGCTTTTTCAACGAGGTGCATCTCTTCCTTGTTTCTTCCATCCGTCAAACAGGTGGGGTGCAGGTTTCCGTCACCGGCATGACCGAAGGTACAAATCGTTACATTGTACTTTTCTGCAATCTGATTAATGGCACGCACCATTTCGCTAATTTTCGACCGAGGGACCGTCGCATCCTCCAGAATCGTCGTAGGCCTCAACCGCGCGAGCGCAGATAACGCGGATCGCCTGGCCGTGCTTAATGCTTCGGCTTCCGCCTTCGATTGGGCGATTTTCACGGATACCGCATGCCCTTCCTTGCAAATTCGGGCGATTTGTTCCATGTCCCGTTCCACGACCTCCAACGGCCCATCCTGCTCAATGAGCAGCACCGCATTCACATCGGTCGGTAAACCGACCTTTGCGAAATCCTCAACGACTTTACACGTAGGCTGATCCAGAAATTCGAGCGTGGCCGGGATAATCCGGTTTGAAATAATCGCCGATACCGTTCTGGCCGCTGCGTCGAGATCTTCGAAAAGCGCCAGCATCGTTTTTTTCGTTTCCGGGATGGGAATGAGCTTTAGCGTGGCTTCCGTTATGACGCCCAGCGTCCCCTCGGAGCCGACAAACAGCTTTGTTAGATCGTATCCCGCCACATCCTTGGGCGATTTCCCGCCCGTTCGAATGCAATCTCCATTCGGCAGAACGATTTCCAGCCCAAGGACATAGTCCTTGGTGACACCGTATTTTAAACCCCGAAGCCCTCCCGAGCATTCATTAATGTTGCCGCCGATGGTTGAGATTTTCATCGAGCTGGGGTCCGGGGGATAAAACAACCCCCTGGCCTCCACGGCTTCAATTAATTGCTTCGTAATGACGCCCGGCTGCACCGTAACGGTTAAATTCTCTTCGTCAATTTCCAAAATCCGGTTCATATGATTGAACACAAGAACAATGCCGCCCTGGGTCGGGCATGTACCGGCGCTTAAATTGGTGCCGGAGCCTCTGGGTACAATCGGGATTCCATGCTCATTGCATATTTTTAAAACCGCCTGGATTTCTTCTTTGCTCTTGGGCATGATGACGGCGTCGGGAAGCGCCTGAAAGTTCGGCGTCGCATCATACGAATAGGACAATCTCGCTTCATTCGAGTCATGATACCGGGCGCTTCCGACAATTTCTATAAGCTGGCTTCTTATTGCTGGTGGAATCACAAGAAGTCCTCCTTTCGTTATCACCATTATAGGAAGAGCCCTTTTAAATAACCATGTGCGAAAATACAAAGATCCTTAATATCAATCCTCATTTATTGGATGATTATCTAATTTCAATAAGGAGAGCGCAATTAAAAATAACGTAATGCCTTCCGGGCATTTGGGGTTGATGCCTGTAAGCTCCTTGATCTGGTTGAGCCGGTAGTGCAGCGTATTAATGTGAATATGAAGCGCATCCGCGCTATCTTTAATGGACAATTGCTTTTTATAATAAACGCGGATTGTCTCCAGAAGCTCTTGATCCGATTGGATTTCCGATAAAATCCGGTTGATGAACTCATGCTTTGTTTTTACGCTGATCTCCTCCAACACGATATCCAGCAGCAAATCCTCGTAATAAACGATCTCATGATGCTTTTGCGCCACCTTCAACGCCTTCTTCGCTTCGTTGTACGTATGGTTCATTTTGAAGGGTTCGATGGTCTTGCCCACGCCGACGGCCAAATTAATCCCGTAATGCTTTTTAAAATATTGATGCCATTTGGTCAATTCCCGGGAAAGCATTTTGGGCGCATTTTGATTTTTGGCATCTTTAATCAGAATGAATTTTCCGTTGCCCCAGCGAATGAAAAAATCGGTCGGATCGCGTTCAAAATTTCTTAGAAAAAAGTCGGCCATCAGCGATTGCGCTTCCCGAAGCACCTCGTCGCGGTGGTTGACATCCACCTGGAAAAGGACGCAAATGTACGGAATCTCAACGGAAACCCCCAGGATTTGGCCGCGATTGATAAACTCCTGATCCACGTCCTGGATATGAATCCACTCGTAAAAAAAGGATTCGAGCCCCCTTGTTTCCCGCTCTTCCTTCTCTTTCTGCAGGGCTTCTCTAATAATGAGCTCCGTCATTCTTCGCAGCAGCTCCGCGTAGGGTTCAACAACCGAGGGAGTACCTGTGATACCAATGACGCCAATCACCTTCTTGTTGTAGTAAATCGGCAGATTGATTCCCGGCTTCACTCCTTTTAGCCGCTTGGCATCCCTTTCGGTAATATGCAGCCTATGTCCGGACTTCATGACAAGCGTCGCACCCTCATGAAATGAACCGATCCGGTTTTTGTCCGTCGAGGCGATAATGATCCCCTGACCGTTGACAACGATCAGATGCTCGGTCATGGCCGATTCCACTTCATGGATGATTTTTTTGGCTAATTCCGGTAGTAATTGCAGACGAATCACCAAGCTTTCTAAAAGTGATAAACAGGAAAAACCAGCGCGCTCCGGTATTAAGCCGGAGCGCACTGGTTCCAAGGCATCAACTACGTGTAACCAGCTGCCCGAACACCGATTACACCGCTACTTTCTTATCCGCATTCAACAGATGGAAGAATTCTCTCATAAAGCCCGGCAGATCCGGCCATGCATGCCCCGTTACCAGGTTGCCGTCAACGACAAGCATCTTCTCGACATAATGGGCTCCCGCCGCTTCCACTTCAGGACGGCAGCAAGTGTAAGCGGTCATCGAACGGCCCTGGATATGCTCGCGCACGGTCGTCAACACCAGCTGACCGTGGCATATGACGCCCATCGGCTTGTTTTCCTGGAGGAAGTGGGCCGTAATTTCCTGCACTTTTGGGTTCATGCGGATATATTCCGGGGCGCGTCCGCCGGGGATAATCAGCGCGTCGAAATCCGCCGGGTTAATATCGTCGACAGAAGCATGCGAATCGATTCTATATGCGGTCAACTCGGTGAAGGTTTCCATCTGCGGAAGGAAATCGTGACAAACCGTTTGAAGCTTCTTTTTCGTAGGCGAAGCAATTGTCACATCGATTTGCTCCTCCAGACAGCGATAGTAAGGATAGAAAACTTCCAGACAATCTACAGCATCACCAGTCAGGATAAGCACCTTTTTACTCATCTTCATCACCGATCCTTTTTGAGTTTGTTTAATATATGATCAAGAATGTTATGAACATTCCCGACAGCAATGGGAGCTGCGCTGCTTATGTCCCTTCCGTGACCGTGGCCTCCAAATCGTAGCGGGCCTCTAACAGACCGCGGCAATAATGGCCGTTAAACTCCATGCTCAATCTTGTTCTTTTGGCGCCCAGCAGGTAATCCGCAAACCCTTCCGGCGTTAAAGCCTCTCCTTCGGGAGTGGTAAAGGCCCAAAACCCGGCGTGGTTGAGCTGCGCCTTCTTCTCTACATATCTGGATCGCATGTTCTGCCCCTCTTCTGTGAGCGGGAGCTGATGCAGCTGCTCCAAGGTCATGGCAATGATCGCTTCTTTCGACAAACCCTGAGCCAATAAATGCTTGATCAGCTTTTCCTCCCGGGCATAGAACGCTTTGATTTGAAACGTTCTCCGCAGCTCGTCAAGCTCCCCGTCGGACGCTCCAAACCGGCTGGTCGATTCGCTGAAGCGCTTCCCCTTCGAAACCCCTTGATTGATTTCATCGGAAGCACAGTGGTCGATCAAATTCACTTTGACCTCCCGGACCCATTCCAATTGGGAAATAGAGGTCCGGATATCCTCCGCCATAATGAATGCGAAGTTTGGCGAGCACCAATAGGTCGGTAAACGGAATACGACCTGCACTTGATTACCGTCGATTTTCGTATGATCGATAAACCCCAATTCCGTTAAGGGTTGATCAAGCTCCGGGTCATATACCTGATCGAGCTGCTTGTATACCTGCTGTTCCTTGGCCAGCAACATCCCATGCACCTCCTGTCAACGTTCTGCCGTAAAGAAGCGTACGCGATTTTATTGGCATCGGCGATCACCATCGCCAGTTCGCAGTGGCGGCTTTCAATGTCGATATTGTACAATCTTGCCGCATTTTTCCCCAAGGTTTTTCTTCTTCACTGAACTGCTCTCCTTGAATGTTCAACCGGTTCTCTTTGCTGCCGTCCCACAAGGCAATATGCCCGTCAATGATGAAAATTTCCTCTCCGTTCGGTAAGCGGTACATGGTCATTCCTCCTTGAT
>NZ_JALJRM010000022.1:71381-87132 GCF_024519685.1 Paenibacillus sp. Pae15
AATGATGAAAATTTCCTCTCCGTTCGGTAAGCGGTACATGGTCATTCCTCCTTGATTTTCAAAAAGAGTGAATTCGACAAAGGGAAACGCTTACAAAAATGACTGTGATTTGAAGTATACCGTCTCGATGCGAAGAAAGAAATGGTTTTTTATATAACAACATTCCGCATAACGGGCTATATTTTTTGTATGTTCATACAAAAAAAGATCGGGGCCGCCCCGATCTAATGGCCGCCGGAGCCGACATAAAACCCGATTTTGCCCAGCTGTGCCGCGCGCTCCATCCGTTCGAACGCCTGCGCATATTGCTCCAACGGCATCATTTGGTCCAGCACGGGTTTGATTTGATGGGTTTCAATAAATTGGAGCATCTCCAGATACTCTTCCCCGCTTCCCATCGTCGTCCCCAACAAATTATACTGGCCATAGAAGAAGTCGCGCAAATTGAATGGAACGACATCTCCCGTGGAAGCGCCGAACGTGACTATGGTGCCTCCCGGACGCAGCCGTTCAAGCGACTTATGAAATGTAGCCGCGCCGACGCTTTCAATGGCGACATCCACCTTTGCTCCGTCAAGCGCCGTGCCCCAATCGTCATGACTGTCGATCGCGCGGTCGGCACCGTATTCCAGGGCTTTCCTGCATTTCTCCTTCGATCGGGAGGTTACATATACGGTAGCACCCGCCGCTTTGGCAAACTGAAGAAGAAACGTAGCGGCACCGCCGCCGATGCCCGGGATCAGCACCTTCATGCCGGGCCGGATGCGAGCCCTCGTAAACAATGCGCGATACGCTGTGAGCGCCGCCAAAGACAGCACGCCGGCTTCCTCCCAAGTTAAATAACGGGGTTTAAGGATGGCATTATCGCCAGGCACAATGACCTTTTCCGCAAAAGTGCCGTGTTTGGGAAACCCCAGAATTTCATAACCCGCGGGAGGCGCTTCGCTGTTCTCCTTCCATCCAAGACTTGGATTAATGATCACCTCGTCTCCTACTTGGACGTGCGTTACGCCTTCGCCGACGGCATCGATGACACCGGCCCCGTCTGAACCGATAATGACAGGCGGATCCGTCGGCTTATGGCGTTCGAGGACAAAAAGATCCCGGTGATTCATTCCCGCCGTTCTTAATTTGACCCTTACCTCTCCCGCCCCAGGCTGCGGCTCTTCCATCTCCTGAACGGATAAGCCGTCCAATCCGCTCTTCCCTGCATGTACAATCGCCTTCATTCTATCACTCCTTTATGAATCTTATATTTACAAAAATAGTTGGCAAAATCAAGTAGAATCGGAAAAAATTTGTTTTGTGAAAGCGATCCATTCTCTTGCGGCCAACGATTGATATCCCTTCCGTCTCCAGGCCATCACGGGCTGCCACGGAATTTCAGGTACCAACGGGATCGCTTTTACTTTATCCGGATCCAACAAGCGGCAGATGGTGTCCGGCAGAAACGCAATGCCCAGATCGGCTCTTACCATCTCCCGAATTAAATCCCATTGGGAGCTTTCGGATACGATGCGGGGGACGAAGCCCGCCGAACGGCATGCATTCTTGATCCGATCATGCAGGGTAAAATTGCTGTTAAATAATATAAACCGTTCCTGCTCCAGTTCGGCCAGTTCAATTTGCTCCCGATCCGCTAACGGATGTGCGGGATGCATCACGACCTTGAGCCGATCATTAAAAATCGGAAACCAATCGAACACCGCCTGATTGACCGGCAGCAGCAAAATTCCTGCGTCCAGCAAGCCTTCTTCGATGCTTTCCTCGATTTTTCTTGCGCCATCCTCCACCATCTTCATCGTGATCCCCGGATAACGGTCCTGAAATTTTTTAATCACGTCCGGGAAGAAGCTCGATCCCGCCATGGGCGGCAAACCGATGCGAATGCTGCCTTTGTTCAGGAAGGTCAGGTCATTGATTTCCGTTTTTAAATTTTCGAACATCTGCAGAATCGGTCCGGAATATTTCAAGATCGCTTCGCCTACATCCGTCAATTGGATTTGTCTTCCGTTCCGGACAAAAATGTCTGCGTTCAATTCATTCTCCAGATTTTGGATCATTTTGCTTATGGTCGGTTGTGTCACATTTAGATTTTCCGCGGCTTTGGTAAAGCTGCTGCACCGCACGATTTCTGCGATGTACTGCAAGTGGCGCAGCTCCATCGGCATTCCCCCTCATACAACCATAAATAAATGGAATGAATTGAATTCTATAAATTCATTTTACATATGGAACCCCGCTTTGTATACTCACTTTAAACAACGACGGAAGGGGTGCGGTCCATGAAGTCATGGTTGCTTACAGGTGTACAGGTATTGTTTTTTGTTCTGATTGCCAAAATAGCGGACGCCATCGTACAATGGTCCGGCTTCCCGGTGCCGGGCAGTATTGTAGGGATCGTGCTGTTGTTTGCGCTTCTGAAAAGCAGGGTCATTCGCCTGGAGTGGATCGAATTGGGCTCCAGATGGCTGCTTGCCGAAATGCTGCTGTTTTTTATTCCCGCCTTCGTAGGCATCATCAATTATAAAAGCTTGCTTGCGGATCACGGTATCGCCATCGTCGGCATCATCATCCTTAGCGTGCTCGCCGTCATGTTTTGCAGCGCCCTCGTCGGTCAGCGGCTGTCCGCCCGGAAAGAGAGACAGGTCCAATGATGGAGGCGATCTTTTGGCTGTGCTGCACCGTTGCGGTTTACTGGGTGTCCAAACGCATGTATATCCTGTTTCCCAAGGTGTATTTGACTCCACTGCTGGTTACGCCGGTCGTCGTCATCGCGCTCGTTGAAGCCGCAGGCGTGCCCTTTGAAAGCTACAACAAAGGAGGCGCATGGCTCACCGGCATGATGGAGCCCGCTACTATCGCGCTCGCCGTCATCTTATACAAGCATCTCGACGTGCTCCGAAACCATGCTTATGTCATCGTCGCAAGCGTCAGCTGCGGCTCCGTCGCCGCCGTCGTAACATCGGCCGGACTCGCCCATCTGTTCGGCTTACATGCGGAGCTCGTCTCCAGCCTTGCGCCGCACTCCGCCACGACACCCATCGCCCTTGCCGTCACCCGCATGACCGGAGGCATTCCGTCCGTCACCGCGCTTGCTACCTTGATGACCGGATTGCTCGGCATCCTCGTCGGTCCGTTGATCATCAAGTGGTTCCATGTTCAAAGTCCCGTCTCCCGCGGCATCCTCCTGGGAACCAGCGCTCACTCGGCCGGCATCCGGCAAGCGATAGAGTATAGTCCCGTCTCCGGCTCCATCGCGGTCGTGTCGATGATACTGACCGCATTCATCACGTTATGCGTCGCGCCATGGATCATTTGGTGGCTTCGGTAAAGGACGGGGCCTATGGTCGTGAGCCCAAGGTACCCGCCAAATTAAAAATGGCTGTACAGTTTCACCATCGCGGAAACATCCTCATCTTGATATCCCCGGTTCATCCCCATTACAAACAACTCCTTTGCCTGCGCCAGCATCAAGGCCGGGACCTTCAATTCAGCAGCCAATTGCCTGGATAAAGCCAAGTCCTTGTTCATTAAACCCACGGAAAATTGCGTACTGAAATCCTCCTCCAGCAATTTGGCCGCTTTCGCTTCGAGCACCGCACTCCGCGCACCTCCCTGCTGCAAAATATGCAGAAACAGCCCCGGATCGATCTGCGCCTTTTTGACCAGAGCCAGCCCCTCAATCAACGACAATAAATTCAATGCCACGATCGTATTGCTGGCCAGCTTAGCTGTAGAGGCACTGCCTATTTCCCCCAAATAAAAAACGTTTTTCCCCATGGCTTTAAAAAGGGGATCGTTTTGTTCAACAAGCGGAGCCTTCCCGCCGATTAAAAAATTCAGTTTTCCTTCTTCGGCCTGGATTGTGCTGCCTGTTACAGGGGCTTCAAGATATTCGAACCCAAAAGGCGATAGCCTTTCCAAGATGGATTTGGAAGCGGCCGGACTTACGGTGCTGCAGTTAATGATCGTTTTCTTCCGTTTTCGATCATCCTTTGGCTTGGAACCGTCTACCCTCCCGGGAGCGGATAATACTAATCCTTGTTCCCCAAAAAGGACCTCATTCACCGCTGCATCGTCGGATAACATCAACAGGATCGTGTCTGATTGCTCCGACAATTCGATCGGGCTTTTCGCCGGTTTAGCTCCTAAATTAACCAGATCCTCCATGGCCGCCGCCGTCCGATTCCATACGGTTATATCAACACCGCTGCGCAGCAGGTTTTGCGCCATTGGCTTTCCCATGGCTCCTAATCCGATCCATCCGATCCGTTCCATTCTCTAACCTCCTTCAAAACATCATTTCAGATCATCATTATTAAGTAAATGATCGGTATATACATGATGTTCAAACAAAAAAAATCCATTTCGATCCCGTTTTCCTTGAATGTTAGCCAAGCCGGCTGAATATGATGAAGCAAACCACAAATCCATGTGATCATCTTCATTCAAAGCGGGAGGGTATATGCTGGCTGAAGAGAGGTATCAACGCATTTTACAATTGATTGAGCAGAACAGAATCGTGACCGTCGCAGATATTGTAAACGAATGTCGAATTTCCGATATCACCGCGCGCAGAGATCTGGTACATCTCGGCCGAATGAATAAGATCACCCGAATACGCGGTGGGGCGAAAGCGGTCGAATCGAAAACGGTCCCTTCCGATCTTAATGAAAGATTTTACCGGCAAGCGCTTGAACACCGGGAGGAAAAACGAATCATCGGCGGGTTCGCCGCTTCCTTGATTGAAGACGGGGAAATTATCATTCTGGACGGCGGGTCCACTACGCTGGAAATTGCCAAACAGCTTGTGGGAAAAAAAGATCTCACGGTGATTGTCACCGCCATCAATATTGCCGAAGAATTGGAATTCAGGGAAGGCGTTACCACCATACTGACAGGGGGGACGCTGCGTTCCAGGACCAATTCCCTGGTCAATCCCTTGCTTAAACAAACCTTAAGCCAGATTTATGCGGATAAGGTGTTCATCGGGGTTCGGGGGATTTCGGTTTCCCATGGATATACAACCGACGATTTTGCCGAAGCGGAAGTCAAGAAATTGCTTATAACGGCCGCCAAGTCGGTTTATATCGTTGCCGATTCGTCCAAATTCAACCGGATTGCGGCAGCTCAAATCGGGCATATCGACGAAGCGCATTATATCATCACGGAGGATCAGCTCCGTTCCATGGTGAAGCGCGAGTTCGATCATTATAAATGCCGGATTATTATGGCTACGGGAGGAGAGGACTGATGTGAAAAAAACGAATATGGCCATCGGCCAGTCAGGCGGACCGACGTCCGTCATCAATATGTCGTTATATGGGGCTCTGGAGCAGGCGTTGAAGCAGACGGAAATCGATACGATTTTCGGAGTGTGCAACGGTATCGAAGGTCTTTTGCAGCATCGCCTTGTACGGCTGAACGATAAACTGGATCGGGCCCGGCAAGCGGCAAGCCAGCCTGGCGCCATCTTGGGGGCCTCCCGTTACGAGCTGAGCGAACAAGAACTGGAAAAGATCGTCTCCGCGATGGAAACATGGAATATCGGTCTGTTTTGTTATATCGGCGGCAACGGCTCGTCCAGAACCGTACAATCGCTTCACCATTATGCTGCGGCTACCGGCAGGGATATGAAATTTATTCATATCCCCAAAACGATCGATAACGATCTGTTTGGAACCGATCATACCCCCGGATACGGCAGCGCGGCAAAATTTGTGTCGAATGTCGTCCAATGGGTAGGAGCGGACCTGCGCAGCATGAACACGTTTGACCAAATTAAAATCGTGGAGATGATGGGCAGAAACGCCGGGTGGCTGGCGGCGGCAAGCGCACTGGGCAAGCGGGATGAGCATGATATGCCTCATTTGGTGTATTTACCGGAGCATTACGTTCATCTGGAGCTCATGCTGGCCGATATTGAAAGGGTTTACAAAACAGTTGGAACGGTATTGATGGTCGTCCCTGAATTCATTCGGACTTCTTCAAGCGAAATGCTGCTGGATCAGGATAAAGCGTCCAGTCGCGAATTCAGGAATGGTCATCCGGGCGGCACCAGCCATTATTTGGCCCGAGTGATTAGCGAACAGTTGGGTTTGAAGGCAAGATATGACGCTCCTGGGACTTTATATCGTGCGGCGGCATGCATGACCTCCGATATCGATCTAAAAGAAGCTTATCAGCTTGGCGCAGCGGCTGTAAGTCATTTGCTTCTGGGCCGTTCCGGAGGGATGGTCGCTTTGCACCGCATTTCCCATTCGCCTTATCAATGTGAAATCCGATGGACGGATTTGACGGGAATATCCGGAAAGGAGAGGAAGCTTCCTGACCATTATTGGGATCCCCGCCGGCATATGCCGAGCGAATCCTTCAAAGAGTATCTGCTCCCCTTGGTCGATCATGAAATGCCGTCTGTTCTAAGCGGTTTGTAAACAAACTCCATGGAAGAGGAAAGGAGCTTGAGCGCTATGAAGAAGTCTACATATGTGCTGCCGATGGTGTCTCTCATGGTTTTCATCGCCGCCTGTTCTCCGCCGTCGGCCGCACCGGCCTCCCAACAAAAAACGCCGGACGAGAAGCGGCCGCAGCAGTCCGTTGAACAAAAAAACGATCAGAACGCTAATGCCAAAACCACGATCACATGGCTGCAATGGTGGAAGACCGAGGTTGGCGAAGAACCGCTTAAGCAGATCAAGGAGGCCTTTGAACAGGAAAATCCGGATATTGAATTGAATATCGAAGATCTTCCGTATGCCCAAGTTCATGACAAGATCGTCACCCTGAATCTGGCCGGAAGTCCGCCCGACGTCATTACGATTCAAAGCCCCTGGGTGATCGAATTCGCGGAGGCAGGGATCTCCTATCCATTGAATGATTTTTTTAATCAAATGCCCGAAGACTATAAAAAAGGCGTGGAAGGCCCCTTGTGGGTACCGTGGAAAAACAATTACACCGGCATCCCTTTCTATACCGGCAACGTAGCTCAATTTTATAACAAGAAAAAGCTGGAAGCCGCTAACGTAAAGCCCCCTGAGACATGGGAGGAGCTATTGGAGGTGAGTAAAAAATTAACAGATCCCAGTAAAAAGCAATATGCCCTAACCGGAAACATCAGCGCCGAACCGGCAACAACAGCTACTTACGAGATATGGCCCCTTATTCTGCAGGCTGGAGGCAAAATCATTGAGAACAACAGGGCTGCATTCAATACCGAGCAAGGTGTCAAGGCTTTGGAATTTTACAAAAGTCTGGTCAAGCAATATAAAGTAACCACTCCAGGGGAGCTATCCGCTGGTGAAAAGGAAAAGCGGGCCAACTTCAGTTCCGAGAATACCGCTTTGATGTTTGAAGGACCTTGGGGGATCGGCATACAAAATAAAGCCAATCCCGGTTTGGAATTTGGTGTGGCCCCATTACCCAAAGGCGTCACCCATGGGACGGTCGTAACCGGTTCTTTATTAGGCATTTCGGCTAAAAGCAAGCAGAAAGAAGCCGCCTGGAAATTTATTTCCTTTATGGGAGGCGTCAAAGGACAACTGATATGGGCCAAGTCGGCGAATTATTTCCCTCATAATAAAGAAGCCATGAAGGATGAATTCGTGCAAAACAACGCGATGCTGAAGGTTTTCGCCAATCAATTTGAAGCCGGCAATGCGGTGGGCGTGGACTTGTATCTTCCGCTTTCCAGCGATTTAAGAAAAGTGTTTATGAACGAGGTGCAAATGTTTGTAAGCGACAAGAAAAGCGCCAAGCAGGCGTTAGACGATGCGGCAGCAGAATGGAACAAGGTGTTCGAGAAATATGATAACTAAATACTTCCAGAAAATATCCTTTATTTTACCAGCTATGATGCTGTTGATCCTCTTGACCGGATATCCGCTGCTTCAAGTCATCCAGATGAGTTTCTATGATTATCAAAATAAATCCTTTCCCGTCTTCGCAGGGCTTTCAAATTATACAACTCTGATCTTAGACAGCAAATTTTGGGATGCTTTGTCGCATACGTTAGTCTTTACTTTCAGCAGTGTCATTCTTGATCTCATTGTAGGGATGACGCTTGCCGTATTGCTGAACCAAAGCATCAATCTCAGGGTTCGCGGGATCCTTCGCTCCATCCTTATGTTTCCCTGGTTATTTTCCAGCTCCGTAGTAGCAGCGACCTGGGTGCTCATGCTGAATCCGTTTGGCATTATCAACAGCACTTTGCATTCGATTGGCTTTTACGATCTGAGTCAGATTCCTTGGCTAAGCGATGAACGCTTTGCTTTACCCGCATTAATTTTGGCCAATGTATGGCGGGGATTTCCGTTTGTGATGCTGATGCTGCTCGCCGGACTGCAAACCGTATCCAAAGATTATAAGGAGGCTGCGGAAGTGGACGGGGCAGGTGCTTTGCAAACCTTTATTTACATCATCCTGCCCCAAATGAAAGGGGTCATTCTGACGGTAACGATATTGGAGATCATTTGGAATTTCCGCTCGTTTGACCTCGTATTTCTCATGACGGGGGGTGGTCCGATGAATGCCACGGAGGTACTGTCCACTTACGTATATAATCAAGCATTCCGTTCCTTGAATTTCGGTTACGCCTCCGCCATCGCCTTATTCATGTTCTTGGTCATGGCGCTTACTTCCATAGCCTACCTGAAAATGGCTTTGGAAAAGGAGGTGGACCCCTGAAATTGAAACAAAAAAAGAAGGTTGCAACCTATGCGGCGCTGTTTGTTCTAACGAGTATTTCGATGCTGCCTATTCTTTGGATGAGTTCCGTTTCTTTTCGCGATAACACGGAAATATTCTCCATCCCGGTCAAATGGATACCCGAGCAGCTCAATATGGAGTCCTATCGACGGGTACTGGCTAATCCGGAGCTGATTCAATTTTTTGTTAACAGCTATATCATCGCTTTTTGCGTTACGTTCTTATGTGTACTGTTAGCATCACTAACCGGCTACGGGTTTTCCCGATTCAAATTTGCCGGAAAAAAAATCGCGCTGGTGTATATTCTCTTAACCCAGGTATTTCCGATGGTGCTGCTGAGCATACCTTACTTTCTGTTCATCTCAAGAATGGGGCTTTACAATACCTACACTGCGCTGATCCTTGCTTATACCTCTTTTGCTTTGCCGTTTTCCATCTTGATGATGCGCGACTTTATTAACAGCATCCCCCGGGAATTGGACGAAGCGGCTACCATCGACGGTTATGGACCGTTTCGGACCTTCCTGTATATCATTCTGCCGCCTGCTTTACCCGGTTTAATTGCAACGGCAGTGTATACCTTTATTCTGGCCTGGAACGAATTTTTGTTTGCCGTTGTCTTGACCCAGACGGTGGAGAAAAGGCCGCTCACGATTGGGATCGGATTTTTGATCGGGGAATTTACAACCGAATGGAACCAGCTGGCGGCATTATCGTTTATGTCAAGCATCCCGTTAATTGTTATCTTTCTTTTTATTCAAAAATATTTGTTACAAGGCCTTACGGCCGGAAGTGTCAAAAATTAAAAGGAGAGAAAGGGAGAGAAGACGATGTTGGTACCTATGAAAGAGATTTTAACTCATGCTGTTCAAAACCATTATGCGGTTGGTTCGTTTGACGTTCCCAATTTGGAAACGGCGACGGCGGTGTTGGAAGCCGCACAAGAAAACGTTTCGCCGGTTGTGATTGCGGTGCCTGAAACGTTTTTCCCTTTTCAGCAATTTGAAGTGTTTGTGAAAGCCATCCGCCTGCTGGCGGAACCATTGGATATCCCCGTCGCTCTCATTTTGGATCACGGCCGAAGCTACGACAGCTGCATGCGGGCCATTCATGCCGGGATGACCACCGTGATGTTCGACGGTTCCGACCTTCCATATGATGAGAACCTGGCGATCACTAAGGAGATTGTGAAGGTTGCCCATTCTCTCGGAATCACCGTGGAGGCGGAAGTGGGTCATGTGGCCCGTAACGGCCTGACATCCGAGGAAATCTCGAAGCTGCTGACCAACCCGGCCCAGGCAGCCGAATTCGTGAATGAAACTCAGGTCGATTGCCTGGCCGTAGCGGTCGGAACGATTCACGGAAAATACAAAGGAGAACCGAAAATACATTTTGATTTATTGGAGCAAATCCAACGTGCGACGCAAATCCCCCTGGTGCTTCACGGCGGATCCTCTACAGGCGAAGAAAATTTGCAGCGGGCGATTTCTTTTGGCATACGGAAAATTAATATTTATACGGATATGGCCGTGGCGGCCAAAGAGAGCGTGGTTTCACTGCTCGAGCAAAATGATCCCAAGACGCGGATCAACGATATATTAATTGCAACCAAACAAAGCTTCGGTCAAGTGGCCGGATATTATATGCGGCTGTTCGGGTCGGCGGGCCAAGCTGAAGGGTTCCCCAGAACCGAACGGAAGTTGATCGTCAAATAGTACACTTCTCGCGAAATCCTTGAAGGGACTGGCCGCGGCTAGTCGCAGAGAGCTGTGAAAACAACCAGTAAAGTGGACCAACGGAAGAGCGCCGTTGGTCCTGTTTCTGTTATCCAGGGGAGTACCATACCCCAGACACACTGAACAATTTGCGCCATGTTGCAGTAATGAATCGAGAGAATCTTGGACTTTCCCCGAAAATCAAGATCTGTACAATTATCCTTGTTTTTCATCACGACGTTCAAAATGAGTATGCAGCCTGTATAAACAAATCTCCTTTGTCCAAGCGTGCAGCAGCTTTTCGTCATGACATTGCTTTCAACCTCCTTTGCGCGGTTGCTTTTTACGAGATAACTCCTCCAGCAAATGAATGACATTCAGATCTATGGCATTGGGGGGCCAATATTATTGGATTCGGAGCGGTAATAATGCTCTCGGCCAGAAATCAGCCAGTGGAATGTTGCTCCGGATTTGAGTGTCAAAGGATAGCAAATAACCTTCGGTATCCCGGCACAACGCCAAGATTCCCTTGATTTCCGAGAGAAACGACCTTAGCTCCGCTGGAGAGATCGAGCCGGACAAGTCCACCGCAATCACGACCTCCCGGAGGAAATCGTCCCGTTCATTCCAATCCGGCAGGAAGAGATCGGTATGCACGTATCGCTTATCGCTCGGTGCGAAGCCGTAGTCCGTCGTCTCCTCCGTGATGTAGGCCGCAAGCAATTCCCGCCAATTTTTCTGTGGAGTCGTTAGTTTCTTGATGCTTCGCAGCAGCCTTTCATTAGGCTCGCCCCTAAAATCATGCGTATCTGCTCTTGCTAGAACTTATCCTTCTCTTCTTAGCCAAAGAATCCCAAGACAAGATAAGGAAGATTAGAACGCCGCGTGCTACGCTTTGCCAGTAAAAATTAATGCCCGATAAATTAAGCCCATTGGATACCACGCCAAAAAACAGCACGCCGATCAATGTCCCCGGGATGTTGGCATGGCCCTGACGGTTTAGTGCACTGCCTATAAATACTGCACCTATCGCATCCAATAAGTAATATCGGCCGCTCAAGGGAACGAATGACGTTAACTCTTAAGAACCGATGATACCGGCAAAGGAGCAGATCACACCGCTCAATACAAAAGCGTAAACGGTATACTTGTTTACAGGCACGCCGGAGAGTACGGCAGCCTCCTTCTGGTCTCCCAGCGCATAGAGATGACGGCCGAAGACCGTTCTGTTAAGCAGGAAATGAGCCCCAATCGCAGCAGCAATGGCGATGATGATTGAAAATTTAATATCGATTCGCCCGCCATCCTCTCCGGTAAACACAAATACGCTGCCGCGTCCCAAAAACTTGACCACCTCGCTCATTCCCGGGAAATAGACGGGTTCCCCGCCTCGGGTAAAAATTTTCTCTATGCTTTCACCGATGAATAACGTTCCCAAGGTGACCAGAAAAGGCGACAATCTTACTCTGACAATCAACAAGCTGTTAAACAAGCCTACCAGGACTCCTGCAGCTAACGCGATCGTTATGGCAGGCAGCCAACCAAAGCCCGCTTTCAGCAGCATGACAGCAACCATCGCTCCGATATCAAATGAAACGGCAATCGATAAATCAATCCCCCCGGAAGCAATCACAAAGCATAAGCCTACGGCAACTAAAGCAAGCACGGCAGACTGGCTTAAAATATTGGAAAGATTGCTGAAGGATAGAAACGACGGAGAAATGATTGAAAATGTGACGATGACCGCAAGTAAAGCCACTAGTGTGCTATACCGCATAAAATCTCTATCTGCCGTCCTAGACATGCGGCTTCACCCTCCTTTGCTGTGTTGTGGTAATCGCAACAGCCACAAGTATTAATGCGCCTTTAATCGCAAATACCCAGTACGTGGGAACATTGATTAATGTAAATCCGTTGGACAACATCCCCACAAACAGCGCGCTAAGAACCGCGCCTGTCATATTAGGCACAGATAATTTGCTGAAGACAGCGCTCATTAACCCGGCCAGCAGGATATCCAGCAGCATGATATCTCCAATACCGGTTACGGTACCCGATAAGCGGGCCACAATAATTAAGCTGGCGATGAACGCCGTGATGGAGGCTATAATATAAGTTAAAGCCAATGTCAGATTGACATGGACACCAGCCGCTCTGGCAGCTTCCGGATTTCCTCCGACGGCGTATACCCAGTTGCCGAACACGGTATGATTGAACAGCACATACGCCATCGCCCCTACGATCAGAAATATCCATACCGGCACCGGTATGTGCAGGAAGGCGCCGTTCGCTATCAAATTCAACGTCGGTTCGGATATGCTGATCACTTTATTATTCGTAATAAGCAGCTGCACGCCTTGTAATATATACATAACCGAAAGAGTGCCCAGCAGCGGGATAAATTTCAGTTTGACTATCGCAAACGCATTGATAACCCCTACAACCACACTGGATAAAAGCGCTGCTCCGGCGGCCGCCCATAACGAATACCCGTGACTAATTAACGCTGCTGTAATGGCAGCATTGAGAGCGAGATTATTCCCCAGTGATAAATCAATGCCCCCTCGAATGACATGGTTGCCGCCGCCGATAATAACGGCTGTCATGCCGCAGGCAATAATCCCCAAAGCGCTGGATTGAAGCAAAATATTCAGCACATTCTTCAACGTCAAAAAAGCAGGGGAGCGAACGGAAAAATACAAGGCCACAAGAACAAAGGTAAAATAACCGCTATACCTAAACACAAATGAAGAAATTGAAGAAATCGTACTCGTACCGCTACTCCTTCGGATTACCGGAATCATTCAGGTTCCTCCTCCCATCAAGCTGAGCATCAACTCATCCGATGTCACGTCACTTCCATCCAGCTCACGAATGATTTCTCCGCGGTACATGACCAGAATTCTGTTGCTCAGGCCTATCAGTTCCTGCAAATCCTGAGTGACCAAAAGCACGCCGGCCCCTTGCTTGACCAAGCTGCTGATCAACGAGTAAATCTCCACCTTGGCGCCTACATCTACCGCAGCCGTAGGCTGGTTCATAATGTACAATTTAGCCCCGCTGCTCAGCCATTTGGACAGCACGACCTTCTGCTGATTGCCGCCGCTTAAATAATTCACGGATGCTTCCTGATTCGGCGTGCGAATTTCCAGCCGCTCGATGAGCTCGGCAGCTTTCCGAAACTCCTGTTTTAATCGAATGACGCCCGCTTTACTTATTTTTTTGAGACTTGCGAGTGTGATATTTTCTCGAACCGACATATTTTGCACAATCCCCTGTCTGCGCCGATCTTCAGGCAAATACCCGATGCCTGCAGATACCGCCCGCTCCGGATTGATGCCGGCCATGTGGCGGCCTTCAATTTCAATATGGCCGCCCACCAGGCCGACGCCATCGAATAGAGCCTGTCCGAGGCTGGAATGCCCCGATCCCATTAATCCCGTGACGCCGACAACTTCACCGCTGCGGACTTGCAAATCGATATTGCGAAATTGTGTTTCGTGAGTTAAGCCTTTCACATTCAACAAGGTATGGCCCGAGACCAAGTGTTTCTCGGGAAACTGCTCCTCTAAACGCCGACCCACCATCATATAAACAATATCCTCGATAGATAGTCCCTTCGTATCCACCGTATTGATTTTGGCTCCATTTCGAAAAACCGTGATCCGGTCGCAAATTTGAACAATTTCACCCAAATAGTGCGAGATATAAATAATCCCGATGCCTCTTTCCTTCAGATCGCGGATCATTTCAAACAATCGATCGGCCTCGCGTTTCGCCAGCACCGCTGTAGGCTCGTCAAACACAATAATTTTCGGTTGATGAAGCAGGGCACGGCAAACCTGAATCAACTGCTGCTCGCCTACCGTCAGTTCGCCGATCAGCCGATGGCCAGCAATCGATAAGCCCACCTTCTCTTTCAGATGAGCTTCGGCCTCTTTCTCAAGCGATCGCCGTTTCATCCATTTTATTGGCGTGATGGAAGGCTCGATACCCAGAAATAAAGATTCCGCCACCGTGAGATAAGGGACAATATACCGCTCTTGATGAATAAAGTGGATGCCCAGCCTCTCTACCAGCTTCGGCGTCAGCCGTTCCAACGGTTGCCCTTGAAACCGGATCTCTCCGCTGTCTTGACTGTAAATCCCGGCCAATATTTTCATCAATGTGGACTTCCCCGCTCCGTTCTCTCCAACAAGGCCATGAATTTCACCATGACGAAGCTCAAAATCAACATGCTGGAGCGCTTTAACTCCAGGAAACTCTTTTTGAATGCCCAGCATCTGTAAGATGTATGCTTCACTCATAGACCTGTTTCTCGCTCCTTTACGCATGGGAATCATTCAAAGGACAGCAAATTCCCCTGCCCTTTGGAATTGGTTACTTAGGCTCCAGCTTCTTTCTCGCCTCTGCCACATTCTCTTTGGTAACTATGAAAGCATCCAGATATACCGTTTTCGGTACAGCCTGTCCCGCCAAAAAACGGGCCGCCGTATCAACAGCCGCTTGACCGACCTTGTATGGCTCCTGCGCCGCAATGGCTGTAAAAGAGCTGCTCGGGTCAGCGACCAGATCCAGTGCAGCCGGTTCCCCATCTGCGCCATACACCTTGATGTCCTTACGGCCTGCCGCATCGATGGCCTGTGCAGCGCCAATTCCCGGAATGTCCCAGCATGCCCAGACCGCCCTCAGATCGCCCTTCTGCGGATACTTGAGCAGCAGATCCTGAATCTTCTTGCGGGCATCTTCAATGGTTCCAGGGATAACGTCCTGTAATTCAGGTTCAATAAACTGGACCTTCGGATAATCTTGAGCGACATATTTCAACAGATCGTAGCGGATCCTGCAAGCCTGCACCCCATAAAAACCGTTAAAAACAGCCACTTTTCCTTCTCCGCCGATGTCTTCGAATAATTGACGGGCCAAGGCTTCACCCATATAATAATTATCCGACATATGGTTTGTGTTACTATATTCACTCGGATGGTCAATCGTAAACAAAGGGATTTTGGCATCCTTTACCTTTTTCAGCACATTAGTGAACACTTTCGTATCTCCAAGGTGCTTGATAATCGCATCCGGCTTTTGCGTAATCAAATTTTCGATATCAGCAATGGTTTTCTGGTCATTACGTTCCCCGTCTGTTTTTCGCAAGAGAAAAATGCTAATTTCGGCAGCGAAAAATGCCGACAGACACTTGCCAGTAGAATCATCAACCCGGAATTCGTTCCATCGCCTGTTTCAGACGGAAACTATCTCCGGTAAACGAGAGAATGTGAGCGTGGTGTACAAGCCGGTCCACCAGCGCTGACGTCAATTTCGTGTCCCCA
>NZ_JALJRM010000023.1:0-80419 GCF_024519685.1 Paenibacillus sp. Pae15
CACGCAACCACTTCTGGATATATCTACTACGTTACACAAACTTCTTGACACTACCCATATCTGCGCCCATGCTTTTTTATTTTGCCAAGATGCTTTTTTATCTTATAAGTAGAGGATTTATAGACAACAAACTCTTTTTTATTGCTTCTGATCCCGCCCTTTGGTTTAGCAATCTTTATCACCGTGCCATTACCCAAATCATATACTAGTCGCCGTGCGCCTGATCCAATCTTTTTTTTTCCTTTAATTTTCTTCCTGATTTTATACCTAATTATCACGGCTGAATGACCTCCGTTTGTTAAAAAATTGTAAATATCACCATTATTATAATGCGAAAAAATGGAATGGCTTGGACGAAATCTCCCCATTTTTAGCAAGGGTTCAATTACCGCTTGGTATGATGGATACGAATAGAAATTTACCAATGGGCATAATAGGCTCAGAGGTGAGTCGATATGAAATGTGTCTATTGTGACAACGTGAGGAAATTCAAAAGCAAAAATCGATTGTGTTACATTTGCTCTATCATCAAACCCAGGTAAATTTTGTCTTTTATTGTGAAAGACTTGATGAGAAATACGGGCTAAAACAGCGACACGTAGGACAACTTACGAAAGTTCGAATGTTGAATATGAGCAGACTTGGCCCCGAGCCCATCGGGGTTATTTTTTTGAGGTGGGAGGTTCCGAGAGGGACTTTATTTTTTTATCGTAAAGTGCTATAATAAAAAACAGTTCAGGTCCGTAGCTCAATGGCAGAGCAACCGGCTCTTAACCGGTAGGTTGTGGGTTCGACCCCCACCGGGCCTATATCTGAATTTCCTCTTGCCGACCTCTCGTTAGGTCGGTTTTTATTTGTACAGAACAAATCGATATACCGGGGAACTTGCTGATCGTCATGATAAAAAAGGCAGCCTCGCTCTTCCTGGAATCGCAGGAGAAGCGAGGCTGATAATTACATACCGATATAACGGCTGTATAAGCTTTTGGCGGCTACAGGATCGTCTGTTCCTTGAACGATCATTCGGCCGTCCGGAAATAAAACAAGCGTGATGTCATTTTCCAAGTGAAGCTTGAGCAAAAACGGATTCAACTCCAGACGGCCGAGTGGACGGAGCTTGTCGGCCCATTCGCCCAGAGAAAGCGCGGATGGCCGTACAGGTTGAATTTGTACGGAATTTCGCCCGCATAACGTTTGAATGGTTTCTTCCTGAACGCTGGCGTTTAAATAATCAAACCGGCGTTCTCCACAGCAAGGGCAATCGGCCTTCCTCGCCTTGGAAACATCGACGGCGGCGTATTGATTATACCATAAGTCCCAATGAATCATCTTGCGGTTTCTCTGACTATCGGCGCCGATCAGCACTTTAAGCGCTTCTGCTCCCTGATGTGAAGCGACCGTATGAATGATCGGTCCGATGACGCCCGCCGTATCGCAGGTCTCCGTCGTTCCTTGTTCCGGAGGTTGTCCGAACAGGCAGCGCAGACAGGGGGTTTCTCCCGGTACGATGGTTAGACTGACGCCCCGTGAACTGACCGCCCCCCCGTATATCCACGGAATACCGTGCTTGACGCTTACGTCATTGATCAGGAAGCGAACGGCAAAATTGTCTGTTCCGTCAAGAATGAGGTCGACGTCCTTCAGCAGGTCTTCTGCATTCGACCAGTTGAGATCGGTCACTACGGGTTCGATCGTCACGGAGGAGTTGGCGGCGCGCAGCCGCGCAGCTCCGGCCTCGGCTTTAGGAGCCGAACCGGCGGCATCGGCCTCATCATAAAGCATCTGTCTCTGCAGGTTGCTTCTCTCAACGAAGTCCCGGTCGATCAACCGTACAAAGCCGACCCCGGCTCGTACCATATGGTTCGACAGCACGGTACCCAGCGCACCCATGCCGACAATGGCCACGCGGGCTTTTTGAAGCTTGGCTTGGCCTTCCTTGCCGATCGGTGCGAACAGGATCTGCCGGGAATAGCGTTCCGGGTCGGGAGCTGAAGCTTGTGCAGCAGCAGCCGAGGATTGTACGTCCTGTACGGTCACTTTGAGACACCTCCTTGACCCGGTATCTCTGCCGTAGGGTTCCAAGGCCCAAGCTGATGCCCTTTCCATTCGGAGCCGTCTTCCCATATTTCCTTTTTCCAGATCGGGACAATCTGCTTCAGCCGCTCAATGGCATAGCGGCTTGATTCATATGCGGCATCCCGGTGCGGAGAGGAGACGGCGATGACAACGCTGATTTCTCCAACCGGAACAGAGCCCAGACGATGAGTAATGGCGATAAGTGTTCCCGGGTATCTGGCGGCGATTTCGTCCCCGATCTGATGCATTGTGCGAAGCGCCATAGGCTCGTAGGCTTCGTATTCCAGCAGGGTCGTCCTTTTGCCGTGTGTAAACTCTCTGGTGGTTCCAATGAACGTCAGTGCAGCGCCGTGATGAGGATGCAGTACTTTAGCCGTTACTTGATCAATGGAAATGGGGGCCCGTGTAAGCTCCATGTTTTCCGGTTCGCCTCCGGATACGGGAGGAATAACCGCTACCTCGTCCTGTTCGCTTATGAATACGTTCTCATCGGCGTAGGCTTGATTCACGGCGATGAAGGAACCGGCGAGCGGTGCGGCGATTTCGGGATATAATTCAGCCAGCTTCGTTTTGAGCTGAGACGGGGTCAGCTTATCTTCTTCAACATCCAGCTCCAGCACGGGGGAGCCTATGCTTTCGGCCAAGCCGGCAAAAAGCAGAAGTTTGAGCTTCATGGTTGTCACTCCATTCTGGCAGCGCCGCCTATCGGCAGACTCTGTTTTTACTATTCAGCATACCATATTTTTAGGAATAAATGATATAATAGATAAGAAGTTCCGAGAAAGAAATCGGAGGTATATTGAGGGTGCTCCAAGTATATGATGATGTAAGGGGTGACGTCCGCTATTTGGCTGGCGAGCTTGCGGCCCTTTGTCCCGAATCGTTTTTGGCCCGCAACCGTGTGAAGGGCGTAAACGGCAAAACGATCGATTGGAGCACCCGATATACGGCATGAATCTCTCGGCCGTGCGGCCGATCCGGCCGCACGCCGATCCGTTTGCAGGCCGCGGCAGGTGTCTTCACGTGAAAAGTGTTGTGAAATTTTGTGTCTTATTACGATGAAAAGTTGGGGATGGAGGCAACCAGCGGTTTCAATAACACAATCACGCCTGGGCAGCTGCGAAACCCGCATCCGGAACATGGAATTCATATTCTAATTATCGCACTCGAAGGAAGGTGGCCTTGTGATTCCGGAGCGGATTAGGCTTCGTATCCTTCATACGAACGATATTCACAGCCATTTTGAACAATTGCCCCGCATCGCTTCGATCATCGCAAGCCTTCGGCAGGAAGCAGGGGCGGAACATACGCTTTCGCTTGATATTGGAGACCATATCGACCGGATGCGCCCCGAAACGGAGGGAACCGGAGGGCTTGCCAATATTGCGCTGCTGAATGCGATTGGCTACGATGCCGTTACATTGGGGAACAACGAGGGGTTAACTTGCACGCCTGAAGTGCTGAACGAATTGTATGGAAAGCATGCACGGAGCAAAGTAGTGATTGCCAACCTGCGGGACGCTGAAACAGGAAGCCTGCCTTTGTGGGCGAGTCCTTATGCAATTTTTAATAAATCGGGTATTCAAATCGGAGTTATCGGCGTTACAGCCCGCTTTACTGATTTTTACCGATTGTTGGGGTGGAATGTATCTGATCCGTTCGAGGCTGTCGCATCGCTGGCGGCAGAGCTTCGTCCGAAGGTGGACGTCCTTATCGTGATGTCCCATTTGGGGCTGAGCAACGATGAGAGAATGGCGGCCGAGATTCCGGGCATCGACCTCATTCTGGGCGGACATACCCATCATTTGCTGGAGGAACCGATTCGTTCAGGCCGTACGCTGATATGCGCCGCAGGTAAATTCGGCCAGTACGTCGGGGTAGTCGATTTGGAGCTGGATGCCGTCTCCAAGCGCTTACTTCACGCCGAAGGCGGTGTGAAGGCGGCTGCCGAATCCGAAGAGGAAGAAAGCATTCGATTACAGATTCAGCAATACGCTGTAAAGGCTAAAGCTTCTCTTGACCGGGAGGTTGCTCGGATCGATTGTGATTTGGACGTGGATTGGTACGGCGAGTCCAGATTAGGGAATCTGCTTGCTGCCGGCTTGCGCGATTGGGTTGGAGCCGAGATCGGGCTGGTGAACGCCGGTCAGCTGCTCGGAGGGCTGCCCCAAGGCCCGGTGTCGGCAGGCATGCTGCTCGAATTGTGCCCATCGCCGATCAATCCTTGCCGAATGAAGCTGAGCGGGGCACAACTGCTCACAGCGTTGGAGGAATCGCTGCTTCCCGAATTTATGAACAAGCCGCTCTATGGCTTCGGCTTCCGGGGCAAAGTGCTCGGTACACTCTGTGTGGACGGGATAACCATCGAGTATGATCCCGAGGCGGCTCCCTACTCGCGCATACTTTCCGTTCGTGTAGGGACGGAAGCTCTAGAACTGGAGCGTCTGTATACCGTAGGAACCATCGACATGTTTACATTTCGGATCGGTTACCTTTCGATCGCAGAAGGCTTGGAACCCGAATTTTTTATGCCTGAATTTTTGCGGGATGTACTCCTTAAGGAGCTGCATAACGCCAGAGCCATGAAGGACAGCAGCCGCAAGCGCTGGGTTCGCATGAATGGACAAGCGGCACCCCATTAATCCGTTTCAGAGGTGGGAAGCCTGTGTACGATTGGTGGGTAGCGGTAGTAATAGGTATTGTGGAAGGGGTAACGGAATTTTTGCCTGTCTCCTCTACAGGCCATATGATATTGGCGGGTACTCTGCTTGGGGTATCTGAAGCCGACGAGCGGATGAAATCTTTTGAAATCGTCATTCAGCTCGGCGCCATAGTGGCAGTGGCTATCGTGTATTGGAAACGGATTGCAGGACTATTCAGATTCGGAAATAAGAAACAAGCAGCACGTAAAGGCTTGAATTTGCTGCATATTCTGCTTGCGATCCTCCCGGCAATGACGGTCGCATATCTGCTGAGTGATTGGATCAAAGAGCGTCTGTTCTCGCCGGAAACGGTGCTGATTGGTCTTGTGCTTGGAGGCATACTGCTGATTATCGGAGAAAAACAGCAGTCCGCTGTCACGGCCGATGATGTGGATAAGCTGAGTTACTATCAGGCCTTTATGATCGGATTATGGCAGATTGTCGCGCTCTGGCCCGGTTTTTCCCGTTCGGGATCGACGATTGCAGGCGGTATGCTGGCCGGAGCAAGCCGGAGCGCCGCTGCCGATTTTTCGTTCATTATTGCCATTCCCGTGATGGTCGCGGCTACCGGGTATGAGATGTTAAAGAGCGCCGGAAGCTTTTCTTCCGCCGATTTCGGTTTTTTCGCCATCGGCTTTGCCGTTTCATTTGTCGTGGCACTGCTGGCGGTGGTGACGTTTATCAAGTTCGTGCAGAGGTTTAGCTTGACCTTTTTCGCTTATTACCGGTTTGTCCTTGCCGCACTGTTCTGGTTTTTTCTTCTATTGTAACTTTTTTGTCGATTTATGAAAAAAAATATTGCTCTTTTTCATTGAATCCGATACGCTAGGGGTATAGGGTATCAGATTTTTTGAATTATTTTAGAAAGAAGATGTGGTTAGTCCTATGCGCTTGCTCCCGATCGGCAAAGTAGAGTCCGGTATGAGGCTCGCAAAAAGAATTTATAATTCGGAAGGACTCCCGCTGCTGATGGAACAAGTCGAATTGACCCAAACCATGATTCGACGACTTATGGATCTCGGAGTCGATTTCGTCTACATCGATGACCCGAGAACCCGAGACATCACGGTTGAGGATACGATTTCCGAAGAGACACGGATTCGGGCCATCTCGCAAATACGCCGTTCCTTCCGACAGCTGATGGGGGATCAGATGAAGCGTACATCCATTACCGGACTCCAGCTTGGCAAGGAATTTCGCAGTGTCATGGACATGATCCTTAACGATTTGAGCAATCATAAAGAATCGATGATTATGCTGACCCATATCAGCGCAATGGATGACTATTTATACCATCATTCGATGAATGTTTGCGTCTATTCGACGATGCTCGGCATGGCTCATGGCTATTCCCGGGACGAATTGATGACACTTGGCATAGGGGCGCTGCTGCACGATATCGGCAAGACCCAAATTCCGTTAGAGCTGCTGCGCAAAAAGGAACCTTTATCGGAAAAAGAATACGATTTAATCAAGCAGCATGCCGTGTACGGTTTTCAATTTCTAAAGGACGAGCCCAACATCCCGCTGATTGCGGCGCACTGCGCTCTCCAGCATCATGAACGGATGGACGGCAGCGGATATCCCCGGGGGTTGAAGGGAGACGAAATTCACGAATATGCGCGTCTCATCGGCCTGGTTGATTCTTATGATGCCATGACGACACACCGCGTGTACCGGAATGCGCTGCTGCCTCATCAGGCGCTGGAAATCCTTTTTACAGGCTCCGGAACCTTATATGAGACGGAAAAAATTGAATTGTTCCGCGATAAAATCGCCATCTATCCGATCGGCATTACCGTTACTCTGAGTACGGGTGAAAAAGGGGTTGTCGTTGATTTGAATTCGAAGGTGCCGCATCGTCCGGTCATTCGGCTTCTGCAGGATGCCGAGGGTCAGGAACTGAAGGACACGCCGGAAATCGACTTGTCCAAAGCCTTGTCGGTAACGATCACCGGCGTGAATGATATGGATGTGCCTCCTCCTCGCGGCACTCAAGTCCGTGCATAAGAATAAAGCCCGAAACCCGGTAAAAGGTTCTCGGGCTTTGGTTTTCTTTTTAAACTTATTAAGATACAATAAAGAATAGATATTTTATCAAGAGGTTTATACTATTTTATATAGAATCAGGTGTAGAAATAATGTCCGAACGTTTCAACGTAATTTCAATGCCGAAGGCGGAACTGACGCCGCTTTCTCCTGAATACGATCCCTGGGATCCGCTTCGTTCGATCCAATTGTACGGAGAACACCGTCTTACGAGCATCGAGCTTACCGTAACCAATTTATGCAATATGCGCTGCGAGCACTGCGCGGTGGGCGAGACGCTGACGATGACCGAAGGACCGCGCATTCCGCTGAGCACGATTTTGAACCGGCTCGATGAGGTGGAGGATCTGCAGACGATCAGCATTACCGGCGGCGAGCCAAGCTATCATGAAAAGACCGTCAAGGAATACATCGTGCCGATTCTCCGTTATGCCCGCGAGCGCGGAGTCCGCTCACAGATCAATTCCAACATAACTTTGGAACTTTCGAGGTATGAGCTTCTTGCTCCTTATCTTGACGTGATGCATATCTCATTTAATTATTTAAGTGCGGACGACTTCTACGAAGTCGGTTTTGCGCGGACGGATCGCCGCGTATCCAAAGAAATGGCCGCCAAAATGTATGACCGTATGATGAACAATGCGGCCGAGCTTTCCAAAGGCGGCATGTTCGTATCCGCCGAGTCGATGATTAATTACCGTACACATGAGAAGCTGCCTGAAATTCACCAATTGATACGGCAAATGGGCTGCAAGCGCCACGAGGTGCACCCTATGTATCCGAGTGCGTTCGCTTCCGGACTGCCGGTCCTTCAATTGGATCAGACCCGCGAAGCGATCCACCGGCTTCTCGATCATAGGGACAAAGAGCTGTGGATGCTGTTCGGTACGCTTCCGTTTTACGCCTGCAGCAGCAATGAAGAGGATTGGAAGATCGTAAGCCGGCTTCGTTCCGAGCCGAATGTGACCGTGCGCAATGATCCTGACGGACGAAATCGGCTGAATGTGAATTTGTTCACGGGCGATGTGTTCGTCACGGACTTTTCCGATGTTCCTGCACTGGGCAATATTCACAAGGATAAGTTGAATCAAGTGTACGAAAGATGGAAACGGCACCCTTTGCGCGAATCCGTGAACTGTTATTGTGAAGCGGCAGCATGCTGCGGACCGAATCTTCTTGTCGCCGACACCTATTACAAAGACGTGGATTTTAAGGCGCGCCGTGCGGTAATGTAAGGGACTGCAATTTATAAAGCGGAGGAGTTTGAAGATTCTTGGAAATTCAAAGTTCAGGATTCGATTTCGGACGGATTGCTCTGAATCTTCTATTGGTCGCGTTTCTGGTATTCCTCAACGGTTTTTTCGTAGCCGCGGAGTTTGCCCTGGTCAAGGTCAGGCAATCTCGCCTCCAGCAGCTTGAGAGTGAGGGCAACAGCAGGGCGGCCTCCGCGCTGGCCGTAACCGGGAAGCTGGATGCTTACCTCTCCTCCACACAGCTTGGCATCACGCTGGCATCTCTTGGTCTGGGTTGGGTCGGAGAGCCCGCGATCGCTCATCTGATCGTAGAGCCTGCGTTCCAATGGCTTGGCCTGGGAAATGCGTGGTATAAAGATGCCCTTTCCTTCGGGATTGCCTTTGCTATCATTACCTTCCTGCATATCGTGCTGGGTGAATTGGCCCCCAAATCCATTGCCATTCAGAAATCGGAAGCGGCATCTCTCTGGCTGTCGGGTCCTTTGATGATATTTTATAAATTGTTTTATCCTGCCATCTGGCTTCTGAACGGTGCCGCGAACCGGCTGCTCAGGTTGATTGGGGTACAGCCTGCCGTGGAGCAGGAGGCCCATACGGAAGAAGAAATCCGTATTTTGATGGATCAAAGCGCCAAAAGCGGTCACATCGACAAAGACGAGATGGCTTTGTTCGATAACATCTTTGAATTCTCGGAGCGGGTTGCAAGGGAAGTCATGGTACCCCGGACGGATATGGAATGTTTGTTTACGGTACTGACGTTCGGGGAAAATCTGAACATCGTTTACGAAACCAAGCATACCCGCTATCCGGTGGCGACCGATGACAAGGATGACATCATCGGGTTCGTGCATATGTCGGATCTGCTTACGGCCGATCCCGATCAAACGCATGATCTGAAAGATTTTTTGCGGCCTGTTCTGATGGTTCCCGAAGCCATGGAAATCAGTCATGTGCTCAAGCTCATGCAAATGAAACGTTCGCAGATTGCCGTGGTGGTCGATGAGTACGGCGGAACAGCGGGACTGCTTACAGTTGAAGATATTCTGGAGGAAATCGTAGGGGAAATTCACGATGAATTTGATATCCGTGAACGTTCTGAAATCGAAAAGCAGGGAGACATCTATTCGGTTGACGGACGCGTTCTGATCGAGGAGCTTAACGATTTGCTGGCTCTCGGGATTGAGGACGATGAAGTCGATTCCATCGGCGGCTGGATGTTTAAACAGCTGGAGGGTTCAATCCATGTAGGCAAAAAGCTGGAGTACGGCTCATTCTTGTTCGAAATCACGGAAGCCGAGCGGCTTAGAATATTACGCGTATCCATTCAGCAGATAGCCAAACCAATGACCGAGGAAAGCCCGGGCGTTCAATCAAACCAGCATAACGTGTGAGGGAGGAAGGCCGATCCATGTCACTAAGAACGGCAGTATTTTGCGCCTTGGGCGCTATCCTTTTGTACGGTTAGAGCGTCCCGTTCAGATGATGATGAAATATTTTCGAATCGGACGCATGACGGCCTCGGCAGCCGCCTGTACATTATTTACAGCGGTCATACTCGGTTTTTTTTATATGGTTGGCATCAAAATCATTTCAGAGCTTATACAATTGTTGAAAAGAGCCCCGGGTTATTTGAATGATGCGATCCTGTTCTTTGAGAATACGATCTCAAGCTCCGGGCTGTTGTATCAAACGCTGCTGTCCGGGGTGGCTGAGCAAGTGGTGAAATGGATGGAATCCAACGTAGGCTCGATTGCGGAAGAACGGCATTTTGCTGGCCATTTACGGTTATTCGCTCGGGGTGGCGAAAGTGATTCCAAGCTTGTTTATTTTTTGTCGTGTTCATCATCGGACTTTATCTGATTTCATTTCATCTTCTGAAGCTGTATGAATCCTTATCGAGCCGAAAATCATTGGCGATGCCATCGGAATCAACGCATTGGCCGCGCTCGTCAGTATGTATGCAGGGTTTCAACTGATCGGCGTCGTCAGACTCGTTCTGGGCCCGGTCATGGTCATTGTATATCAAGCGATGCGCCGCGTCGGATTGCTTAAAATAAACATCAAGCTGGAGGGTTAACTTACAGCATGATCATTCAATCATAGTAAAGGTGGGAATTGTATGCAAGCGGACTTACAGCAAATCAAACAGCATTCAAAGCTGTCCGCAGCGAAGATTGTGCACCGCGCATTTTTTATCTTCCTGGGGGCAGCGCTCGTATCCGTCGGACTCGAAATTTTTCTCGTACCCAACAGGATCATCGACGGAGGCATTGTAGGCATTTCGATCATTTCATCTCATTTGACTGCCCTTCCAGTCGGTATATTCCTGTTGTTACTCAATTTGCCTTTTTTGCTTATCGGCTATAAACAAATCGGCAAAACCTTTGCCCTATCCACATTGTATGCGGTCATCCTGATGTCCCTCGGAACCTGGCTGCTTCATCCGGTAGCTCCGCTTACGATTGATCCTCTGCTCGCATCGGTGTTCGGCGGGGTTATTCTCGGAATCGGGGTCGGGATCGTAATCCGTTTTGGCGGTTCGCTGGACGGTACGGAAATTTTAGCGATTCTGTTCAGCAAAAAAACGCCATTCTCCGTAGGAGAAGTAGTCATGTTTTTTAACCTCTTCATTCTCAGCAGCGCAGGATTTGTCTTCGGTTGGGACCGGGCGATGTACTCGCTTATTGCCTATTTCATTGCTTACAAAATGATTGATATTACCATCGAAGGGTTTGACGAATCCAAATCGGTCTGGGTTATCAGCGACAACAGCCGTGAAATTGGCGATGCCATCATCAGCCGTTTGGGCCGCAGCGTCACTTATTTGCAAGGTGAAGGAGGCTACATGGGCGGCGACAAACTCGTGATTTTCTGTGTAATCAACCGTCTGGAGGAAGCAAAGCTGAAATCGATCGTCGAGGAACTGGATCAGGGCGCATTTCTTGCGATCGGCAACATTCACGACGTGAAGGGCGGACGCTTCAAGAAGAAGGACATTCATTAGTAAGACAAGCTGTCAACAGGGCCTTTTTAATCTCAGGTTACCCAGTATGTGCCGGGTAGCCTTTTTTTTTTCGTTATAGAATCGGAAATAAACATAATGGACAAACAGGAGCTGTATATATAGAGGTAGTATGAACAAGGAGGCACATCCGTTATGGAACAGGAGAAAGTATGGTATCCGTATCATAGTCCGTTCGACCCGTGTCCGCCGATTACAGTGAAGACTTACAGTACCCCGCCAAATCTTTATATTCACTATCAACCGATGCATCTTCCCCAATACCCGCCGATGGAAGCGCTGATGCGCGGCACGCTCTGGCCGGCGCTCTTTAGTCCGTACATTTCGAAAAATTGCTGAAGCGTGAAGGAAGGAGAATAGGTATGCAACAACCGCTTCCGGAACATTTTTACACCATGCTGCAGGAACTGCAGGCGATTGACTTCGTGCTGGTGGAACTCACGCTCTATCTGGATACGCATCCTTTAGACGTTCAAGCCATTCAGCAGTACAATCAGCACGCGCAGCAACGAATGCATCTGGCCAGGCGTTTTGAGACGGAATTTGGTCCGCTTATGGCCTATGGCCACAGCTATTCCAGGCATCCCTGGCAATGGATCGAGACGCCCTGGCCATGGCAGGTTTAACCAATGAACGCTGGAGGGGAGCAGTGGCATGTGGATCTATGAAAAGAAGCTGCAATATCCGGTAAAGGTAAGTAAATGCGATCCCAGAATGGCAAAGCTTTTACTGGAGCAATATGGCGGTGCGGACGGCGAGTTGGCCGCGGCGCTGCGGTATTTGAATCAACGCTATACGATTCCGGATAAAGTTATCGGTTTGCTGACGGATATCGGGACAGAGGAATTCGCTCATCTTGAGATGATTGCTACGATGGTATACAAACTGACAAAAGATGCTACGGTGGAGCAGCTGAAGGAGGCCGGATTGGACGCTTATTATGCCAGTCATGACCGAGCGCTGTTTTACAGCAATGCGGAGGGCGTTCCTTGGACTGCCGCTTATATTCAAGCCAAAGGAGATCCGATCGCCGATTTGTATGAAGATATAGCGGCGGAAGAGAAGGCCAGAGCTACATATCAATGGTTGATTGATTTGACGGACGATGTGGATTTGCAGGACGGGCTCAAATTTTTGCGGGAGCGGGAGATTGTCCACTCGCTGCGGTTTCGTGAAGCTGTAGAAATATTGAAAGCGGATCAGAGCGAGAAGAAGGTTTTCTGAACGAAAAAGCATTGGTAAGATAAGCGAATTTACTTGTCCAGGCGAAGTCAACGGATTTCGCCTGTTTTGTCGTTTCAGCAAGCCTTCGGGCAAAAAGTAAAAAAAATGCGCGTTAACTGGGAGGGCCGACCGAATTGTGATAAATTGGTAATGTTGCTTGAAAGAGATTTTGAAAATTACGGTCCGCCTTATAATCAAATTATGCGGGAGGGAACAAAAAGCCATGATGGACCCAAAACAGGCAAAAGAAACCGTTCGGGATCAGTTTTCCAGAAATGCGGAAAAATATGTGACTAGCAGCATCCATGCCAAAGGAGATGATCTTCCGCTTTTGGTGGAGTGGCTGGAGCCTGGAGCGGACTGGCAAGTGCTTGACGCAGCTACCGGAGGAGGACATGTTTCCAAAGCGCTCTCCCCATTTGTAGCGCAAATAGTTGCAACGGATTTGACAAAGGAGATGCTGGCTGCAGCTCGCAAGCATCTGATAGAGGAAGGCTGCGACAATGTTGGATTTGTGGTGGCTGATGCCGAGGATTTGCCGTTTCTGGACGACTCCTTCGATGCGGTCACCTGCCGGATTGCCGCGCATCATTTTCCTGACCCTGGGCGGTTTATTACGGAAGCGGCACGCGTCTTGAAGCCTGGAGGCAAGCTTCTGCTTATTGATAATGTGGTTCCGGAGGAAGCTCGTCTGGATTTGTTCATCAATACATTAGAAAAGTTAAGGGATGAGAGCCACGTGCGATGCTGCAGCCTAGCTCAGTGGACCGGATGGATGAAGGATGCAGGTCTGGAAGTACTGAAACAGCGGGTCCGCAAGAAGACATTCGAGTTTCCGACCTGGGTCCGGCGAACGGCCAGAACGGAGGAACAGGTAAAGCAGGTCGAATCCCATATCCTGAAGGCGGATAAGGATTTGCAGGAGTACTGCGGATTGGTGCTGAAAGATGGGGCCATTCGCTCCATTACAATTGACGAGTGGATGGTTGTTGCAGGAAAGGAATAAAAGCAGTGGACAATGCCTAATTGACATTCTTTGCAAATCATGGTTGTATAGAACTTGACGTTTTTGAAGGACAGGGGAGGAAAACGAATTGGCGATTGCAATCACAAAGCCGGAGGCTATGATCTTCGACCTGGACGGGACCTTGTTTCAAACGGAGACGTTGCTGTTGCCGGCTTATCGGGCGACGTTCGACAGACTGCGCGAGGAGGGACTGTATGAAGGCGAAACGCCGCCGGAAAAGTACGTTCTCAGCGGTCTGGGCATGTTGCTCGAGCATATTTGGCAGATGGTGATGCCCGAGGTGGACCAAGCAGTTCACCGCAGAGCGGACGAGCTCCTGTTAAAGCTGCAGATTGAAGGGATGGAGCGGGGCGACGGGAAGCTGTATGACGGTGTAGCCCATACTCTTCAAGGGCTCCGCAGCAGGGGAATACGGCTGTTTATCGCAAGCAACGGACTGGAGGATTATGTGAAGGGGGTCATCCGATACCAAGGTCTGGAGACGCTGTTTGAGCCGGGCGGACTTTACAGCGCAGGGGAGTACCGAACCCGGTCAAAGGCGGATCTGGTACGGATGCTCTTGGATCGGCACGGGGTAAGCTCCGCTTGGATGGTAGGTGACCGCTCCTCCGACGTGGAGGCGGGACATGCCAACGGATTGTTTGTCGTCGGCTGCGATTATGCCGGCTTCCGCAAGGAAGGAGAGCTGGATCAGGCAGACGTGAGGATTGCGGATTTCAGCGAACTGCTGAAGCTAGTAGACGAAACGTGAAGGAAGCGACTTGCATTATAACGGAAATCCCATTAGAAAATGGAAAAAATCAGCGGGTTACGCCGCTGATTTTTTGTTTGTTCAGCCAAAGTGCGAATTCGAGAGGACGTCTGACGGCTATCCGGTACGTTTCTAATTCTCCGATCCGGTAAAAGACTTCCCGCGAAGGCTTCGGATTGACTTCAAGCAGCCAGACATGTCCTTTGGGATCAACAGCCAGGTCAATCCCCGCCTCGCAAAGTCTGCCGAATTTATCCTCAAGGTGCTTCATTACGTTTAGACCGAGTTCGTATGCGCTCTTTTTAATGTTCTTCACGACGTCATCCGAATTGAAACGCTTCTTCAGCAAGGCATCCATCGAAATGGCGGTGCCTCCGCCGTGCAGATTGGAAGTAACGGACTGTGCGGGCCCGATCCGGCCGGCGCAGCCGGTGATCTGCCATTCTCCGTTGCCGTCTTTTTGCACCAGCATGCGAAAGTCGTGAACCCGGCCGTCTTTTAAGCGAAGTGGAATTCCTTGCTGAAGGATGTATTTCTCTTCCAGTTTCCAATCACGAAGCTTCACAGGTATTTGCGCTAAGGTCACTTTATGCATGGGAAGTATTCGCCGGTTCGGGTCGCGCCCCTGCATCAGATAGACTCCGCCTCGAAGCCGCTGCAGTCGGATGATGCCGCGGCCTCCAGTTCCGCTTTTTGGCTTCATGAAGATGACCGGATGCTTTTTGAGAAATTGGCCCAGTTCTTTTGCATCTTTATACTTGACGGTTGCCGGCAGGTGAGGTTTGATACTTGAATTCTCGGATAGAAGCTGATGCATGGACCACTTGTTGGTGAGGGGGCGGCTTAAATAGCGTAAGGAACTGTACTGCTTGCGGAATCTTGTCAGCTTGCGAAAATTTTCAAGTCCATGGTAACGGCAGCGGTCATAGATGATGGGCGGAAATCTGGTCCACTTTCGGACCCACTTCCCCATTGCAGGATTATATTTCAAAGCGTGAATCCGGGACCTGGTTTTATCTACATCATCTGGTGTGAAGACCAAAATTTCCAGTCCAAGCTTTCGTCCGCTAATGCTCAGCTTACGGAAAAAGGAAATTTCTTCTAGTCTTTGTCCCGCCAAATACATAGCCAATACCCCCACTGGATACCTCACGCGTTTTTCACCTGCTTTCATCGGCAATGCTCTTTATAGCGGACATGGTTGAATTTTTTTTGAAGAACCGTTTGGGCTTTCTTTTGCACAGGTAAATGGAATAGTCGATTAAATTTTCAAGCGATTTTTTTCGGATGGGGGGTTCGTCAAACTTCATCGGCTTGGAGTTGGCTTCGAAAAACCAAATATGTCCAATTTGGTCCACTCCGAGATCCATAGACATTTCGCCGAGGGAATATCCGTACGATTTCTCAATTTGTTTGGCTATGATCAAGGCTGTCTTCCGCGCCTCTCTAATGATGCGTTTGCTGCCAGCTGTTCCGAACGAGGAGTTAAGCAGCTTGACAGGATTGTCAATCGAACCGCCCCGCGGGACGTGGGTCGTAATACTGGACTTTCCCGCAAGTCGCGCGCCAATGCCCGTTATGGTCCACCGGCCTTTGCCGTTCTTCTGCACAAGAACCCGCAGATCGAAAGGTCTTTGCTTGTAGCTTGAAAGGACGATTCCCTGTTGCATGATATATTCTTTGGAGTTAATTTGGCGTTGGATCTCCGTCCACAGTTCCGAAACGGTCGAATACCGGGAGATATGGCTTTTGGTTTTGTTCTGGATACTGAGCTCGTATGAGTTGCCTTTTGAACGTCCGCCACTAATGCGGCTGACCCTCATGATGCCTTTGCCCGCTTTTCCGCGAATCGGTTTAAGGTAAAGGAACGGATAAGCCAGAAGCATCTTATGAAGTTCTGTGCTTGAAGACAAACGCTCCGTGACGGGAATAAAGGGCCTTGTTTTCTGCGATTTGTTAATCCATTCGAAGAGGTTCCATTTGTTAAAAAAGGCCGGATTAAAAAAATGGATCTGTCCGTGGCGCAGACAGGTCTGAATGACCTGCTGCACCTCGGGATAAAGCTCGAATTTTCGGTAAGGAATCCGGTTATAGACAACATGGGGAAGAGGCATCCGCTGTTTGGTCCACGATTTGGTTGAAGGGTGATATGAATAACCGGGGACATGCTTGCCGGACAGCTTGAAATCAGATGTGGTCATGACGTATACCTGCACTCCGCGTTCCTTACCGATTCGGATCAGATCTACAAAGTTATCCTGGTTCCCGCGGAATACTCTTTTTTTGTCGGCATAAGTGAGAATGGCCAGGGTGGGCCGCTTCTGTTTCCTTTGTATGATGGCACCCACTTAAGAATCCCTCCTTGACCGGAATCGGCTCAGGAAGAGACAATAGTCGAAAACATACTGAAGTGAACGTCTTCCCTGCTCCTTGAGGGCAGGGTGTTTAAATATGGACCGCCCTGGTTTGGAGTTGGCTTCGAACATCCAGATGTGTTCGTTTTGATCGATCCCGATATCAAAACCGAGCTCGCCAAGGGTGTGGCGGTCATTGCGTTCGATCGCCTCCGCCAGCTTGATGGCCGTCTCTTTGGCGTTGGCGAGAACAGCCTCCGCCCGCGTTCCTAATACTTCCTTCAACACCTGCTCCGGCGTCATCAATTGGCCGCCGGTACGCACGTGTGTCGTGACGCTGCCTCTGCCGGCCTTCTTGGCTCCGATCGCGGCAACGACCCATTGGTTATTGATGTTCTTGGTCATATGGAAGCGGAAATCGATCGGACAGCTGTCGATTTCAATCAGCCTAATGCCCTGTTGGGCGACATAACCGTTTAAGCCGCTGCTCTGGCGGTTTAACAGGGACATCAGCGATTCAAATTTTTTGAAACGCAGCAGCACATTGCGTTCTCCCCTGCGGAAACGTGCGTAATACCCCTGCCTCGGATTATACGTCAACCGGTAAATTCCGATGCCGAGGCTGCCGGCGGTCGGTTTGAGATAAATAAACCGGTGCTTCTCCAGCATTTCCTTCATCTGTGCCGGCGTAGGATTGATACGGGACTCCGGTACGTTTTTGAAGACATCGGTGTCTTCGAGCAGATTGTACACGTCCCATTTGTCAAAGAAGCTCCAGTTGAACAACGGAATGCCCTGCCGCACGAAGCGGTTCTTGAAGGCATTCATGGAAGCGAGCTTCTCCGCTTTGCGGCTTGGCAATCGGTTATAGACCACGTCCGGCAGCGGCAGCACTTTGCGGACCCATCCGCCGCCGCCGCTCGGAACGACTGCGTTTACCGTCTGTTGCGACCAGTTCACGTCACGGGGCGAGAAGCCGAAATAGAACGCTTTGTCTTTCCCGGCCTGCATGAATTGACGGATGAATTCCGTCCGCGAGCCGAAGGGAGCGGAGTTGCCTGGAGAAACGCTGGTCAAGATGCCGATCAGCGGGCCCAGGCGAAGTTCGGTATTGTCGCTAACAATCAGAGTGGTGCCGCTTCTGGGAATGCGTAACTGGGTGTACACATATGACGGTAAATAGACTTGGTTTCCGCTCTTCTTCAGCAGCTTGAGTTGCAAATAGAGGCTTTTGCTGCCGAGCTTTAAGGTCACATTTCTTGCTTTGGCCACCTTCAGGGTTTTGGCCAATTCACTTGTCAAGTAAACGACCCGTTCTTGCCGCTTAATGACATGAATCGTGCAAGTTGTCAAGCTCATGTTGAACCTCCTAAGAGTTTTGCCGGAGGCAAAACTGGCTTCGTATAGATGTGCTTTGCGTTTTGCCGGAGGCAAAACTGGCTTCGTAAGGAATGAGGCAAGAGGATATGAAAACTTTGCGACTGGCAAAGCAGTTCTGATTCGTAGGTACTGTTGGCTTCAGGAGAAGGAACGAGCCTGAGCGCCGATGCGTTCTTTTTTGACGGATGACGTGATTTCCGGCCTAATGGTTTTTTGGCATCCTTGCTCCTTCAACGACTTTCCCGGAGAGTCTTCTTCCCGTGCCTCCGAAATTTTTTCCACGCTTCCTTTCGTCCTGCTGCCGCAAGATATACCATGCATAATGAAGGGGATTGGCCAAAGCTGCACACTTTGCCTGATCGTCTTGCAAATAAGTAAAGATGGAACGGCCGGGCTTGGAATTCACTTCAAGAATCCATAAATTACCGTCCCGGTCGACGCCGTAATCTATCCCGAGCTCGACGAGCCGTCCGTGATATGATTCCAGAGCGATCGGCAGCTCCTCCGAGAGGCGAGTCAGCTTGCGAAGAAGCTCCTCGGCGGCTTCCCGCCCGAATTCCCGGGCGAGGAAGGGAGCGGCGGGCTCTGCCGTGCCTCCTCCATGCAGGTTTGAAGTCAGGCTGCCGTCCCGACCCCGGCGAACAGCCATGCCGGTTAACTGCCAGCGGCCGGTGTCGTTTTTTTGCGCCAGCACGCGCACGTCGTACGCTTCGCCATCTTGGGTCTGCAGCGGCAGATACTGCTGCAGCAGGTAGCTGCGCCGCGCGACAAAACGGCGCAGCCATTCCAGCAGCGCGGCCTTGTCCGCGAAATCCCGCTCAAAAGCGCGGTTTCGCTTATCGCGTCCGCGCACGGTAAATGCCGGTTCAGCGGTGTTTACCGTTCCGGCCGCGGGGAGCGGCCTGCTCCGCACGAGCAGCACGCCGCGGCCTTGCGAGCCGCTTTGCGGCTTCAGGATGACTTCCCGGCATTCCCGGAGCCAGTCTGCCACCGTCCGCATGCCGCGCAGTCGTTCGGTCCGGGGAAGATAAATGCCAAACCGTTCATCCTGCTCCAACAGCTGCTGAACGGTCCATTTGTCTTTAAGGCCGCACCCTAAAAGGCGGACGGACGGGTGTTCGTCCAGACGGCGCATTACCGCCCGATATGCTGCGTACTGATGCCGTTCGGTGAAAAAACACCGGTCATACACGACGGACGGCAGCGGGAATGTCCGGCACATCCATTGCTTATGATCAGGATCATAGGCATAACCTGTCACTTGCTTTCTGCTCCAATCGATGCCAGGCGGAGTAAACACGAATACCATCAAACCGCTTCGTCTACCGGCTATACACAAGCTGCGGTAGAAGCGGCGGTTTCGAAAAGGCGGATCCTCATCGGTATGCGTCGTCATGATGCCTACCGAACGATCAGCGATCCTCATGAAGCTGGAGATCATCATGCGCGTCACCCCATAAGTGCAGGGAGCTTCCCGAACGGGAAGCCGCCCGAAATGGTAAAACTTAAAAGCTTGCGGAATGTCTGGCGTATTGTACAAGCTTTTTCACCGAAGGCCGGATTTTATTGTCCGCTGCAAGCGGCGTGTTGTCTTCTTTCGACGGCTTCGAATTGACTTCGATCAGCCAAACGCGTCCATGGATATCGATAGCCAGATCGATGCCGAGCTCTGCAAAATGGCCAGGCACTTGTGCTTCGATTCCTTTGGCGATCTGCACCGCCGCCCGGCGCAGCTTCGGAAGTCCGCCGGATGCGGCGGCAGAGCCTGAGCGGGCCAGCGCTTCTTTTACGGTGCTCAAGCTTCCGCCCCGGGCGAGGTTGGAAACAAAATGATGATTTCCCGCAATCCGGGCTACGATGGAGGTAATGGCCCACTGCCCGGTTTCGCCGCGCTGCACTAAAGCGCGGAAATCGATCGGCCTTCCGCCCGCCGTCAGCAGATCCAGTCCCTGCTGGATTTGATAGCGATGTTTTTTCACTTTTCCGGATACGGCGGCAAACACGCCGGTTAACGAGGAAAACGATTGTTTACGTGCGCCGCTCAGATTGGTAAAATGACAAATGTACGATCCGTCCGGCTGTTTGCGTATCCGAATGATTCCTTTGCCCAGACTTCCCGTAACGGGCTTGAGAAATACGGTTTTATGCTTTGCGCACATGGACTTCAGCATTTGAAAATTCCGCAGCAGGTATGATTCCGGTAAATAAAGATGCAGACCGCTCTCCTTGCGGAGCGCGTCAAAGACTTCCGTTTTGTCCAGATATTTCTCGTTAAACATGATGGTGTTATGACGGGTTTTGACTTGGTTTATAAAATGCTGAACATTCGGCCGTTTTTCCAGCTTGCGCGAGGTGAGCCGATTGTAGAGGACATTCGGGATCGGGAGGTTGAGCTTTTCCCATTTCTCACCTCCGGCATAGCGCCACCCCTGAACCGTATCGCTCTGCCCGTGGAGGTCGTCCGGGGTGCAAAAGAACACCACGGCGCCATACAGCTTGCATGCATCGGATAACTCCCTGCAGAATGCCGTGTTCGCGCCAAACAATTTGTCGGGCGACGAAGGATGGACGCGACTGACCATCACGCCGATCAGCGGTCCGATTTGAATCGTACGTGTTCCGGATTTGTACTGCAAACACAACTGGTCACCCTGCGACAGCCCCCATGCGGCAGCAAGCGTTCTGCTTATGCGAAGCGTGCCGGTTTGCGAAACAGGCATGATCTTTACTTCCTGCTTGCTTGCTCCGAAGCGCAAATGCAGAGTAGTGTGAAGCGGGATTTTCCATTTCTTTGCGATCGCATCGCTGAGCATCAGAACGGAGCCGTCCGAGGAAATGCCGGGGTTTTGTATTTGAATCCTGACCTTTGTTCTTTTCATGCGGAACTCCTTCCCAGCAAGGGCTTGCCGTACGGCATGCCTCAGCATGCTTGGAACATTACCAAACGAACTACTTCATCATATGAGGGCGTTTTCCCCTTGGTGAATGGGAAAGAGCCTCTACTTGCAAAAGGATGTGAACTTCGCAGCATGCTGAATGTCTGGTTTATTTTAATGAATATAGCTGTGGCCGGTTTTGTGGGCGGGGTAACCAACCACCTGGCGATCAAAATGCTGTTTCATCCCCGCCGGGAATGGCGCCTCTTCGGAATAAGGGTACCTTTTACGCCGGGTCTTATCCCTAAACGCAAGGACGAAATCGGCCGCTCGCTTGGCAAAGTGGTAGGAGAATATCTGGTTACCGCTCACGGGCTCTCGCAAATGCTGCAAAAGCCTGAAATGAAAGCCCGTCTGGAACAGGCGCTTGGCCGGATTGTAACGGATTGGACGGGACGGGAGATCACGGTACGCGAACTGCTCGCCAAGTGGCTGACTCCCGAAAAGGCGGATGAATGGATTTCGCGGCTTGCCGGATGGCTGCGGGAGCGTACGGGGCGGGGAATCGAATGGCTTTGGCTGGAAAAGGGCTTGGGAGATATGAAGCTGTCGGAACTGCTTCCGGATTGGTCGGAAGAGAAGCGGGAGCGCTTCGTAGAATGGGGAGTCGACTTGTTGATTGAAGAAATCAGGAAGGAACTGATGTCACCGAACGGGGAACATATGCTGCGTCAAATGACGAACCAGTTCATGGGGCAGACAGGCGGTTTTCTGGGCGCGCTGGCCGGCATGTTTATGGATGAATCGAAGACGGTTGAAAAAATCCGGGCGGCTCTTCTTCAACAGCTGGAATCCGCAAATGTGCGGATCACCCTCGGTCATTTTATCCGCAAAAAAGTAGAGCAATTTGAAGACATGAGTTTGTCTGTTGTGCTTGAAGCGGCGGCCAAAGAGGAGAGTCTGCCTTTTCTTAAAGAAAAAGCGCAGTCGCTGCTCCGTTTTGAGGATTGGCTGCATAAGCTGGGAGAAGCCCGCCTGGATGAGGCACTCGGCCGTTACAGGGAGACGCTGCTGGAGTATACTCCCGAAGTGGCAGAGCGCCTGCTTGCTCTTCTTGCGAATCATATGGAACGGATCATAGAAGCGATCGAGCTGCCTAAAATCGTCGAAGGGCAGATTGCCCGCTTTCCGATTGAGCGCGTGGAGGAAATCATACTTGGCGTGTCGGGCAAAGAATTCCGGGCCATTACCTGGCTGGGAGTTTTGCTCGGCGGAATCATCGGGTTGATTCAGTCGCTGCTGCTGCCCTTGTTTAATTCCATGTGAAAGCTTTCCGGTCTGAACCACAGCACAAACTGAAGCAGAACGGCATCTTGAAATTGTTGGGGATCGTAGCCCGTTAACGCCTTGATTTGCTCCAAACGGTAAATCATCGTGTTCCGGTGAATATTCAGCATTTTTGCAGAGCTTGCAATACTCAGGCTGCAGTCGAAAAACGCCTGCAGCGTCTCGCGCATTTTGTCGTTCCAGTAAGGCTGAATTTTAGTCAGCAGCCGGTTGCGGTGCTCTGATGGAATTTCATGAACCAAAGCTTTGGCTTCCACGGTGTCAAAGCGGACCAGGGGGCGGTCCTCGGATTCGCCCATACGGAGGGCGAGATCCGCTTCCGTAAACCCGAGACGGATCGCTTCGCGGGTCATGACGGGAGATCCTACTCCAATGGTGTGCTTCAATGCCTCCCGCTCTAACAGCTCCGTCAGCTTGACAAGCTTATGCTCAACGCCTTCCGGGGGAATCTCATAAAAGAGAAAGAGCAGTTTTTGCGGCCGGTACTGACTGATCAGCGCCTTGTCCGATTGAAACATGCGTTGGACCTTGGCAAGAAGGCCTTCATTTCCTTTATTTTCCGAAGGCAGCTTGTAAGCGGCGGCAGCCACCTGATAGGGAGGGCTGAATCGGCAGTGAAGCGTCTCTAGTCTTTGATCGATCATCGGCAAATCCGGAGCGGAGGATTGGAGAAGCTCCTCTACAATCAAATCAACGGTCATTTGCTTCCATTCATCCTGCAGCTTCAGATGTTTCTGCTTGATCATGAGCTCGGTCGTCATCTTGACCAAATGGCCGAAAGGCTTGACCTCATTCGGGGTGCCCGTAATGCCGATCGCTCCTACCACCCGTCCATTATAATGAACGGGCAAATTTATCCCGATGTGAGCTCCGTTCCATTGCGGGACATGATGCTCCTCTACGATCAACTCCCGGTTTTGCCGCATGGCTTCTGCGGCAGCTTCATGGTATTGTCCGATACGGCCGGCATCACCGCTGGCGATAATCGTACCTGTCAAGTCCATGATATTGATGTTGCGGTCAAGCCGTTCCATCGTTTCCTGAACGATTTCGGCGGCCAATTCAGGGGTTAGCATCAGCAGTCCTCCTCTACTTGCATTCTGTTGTATATTATAACTGAATTTGAGTTGAAAATAACTTCAAAATTTAGTTAAAAGCAATAAAGAAAGCGATTACGTTTTCGTGTATGATAAGGATAACAGCAGATCAGATCAGACGGGAGAGAGGATGAATGATGAAAATTGTAGTCGCACCGGATTCCTTTAAAGGAAGCCTGACGGCCGTACAGGTAGGCAATATCATGGCCCGGGCCCTGCTTCAGGAAATTCCATCAGCTGAAGTGAACGTGATTCCTATGGCGGACGGAGGAGAAGGTACAGTCGACGCCTTGGTCAAAGCGACGGACGGCAGCATCGTTCGGCTTCAAGTCACAGGGCCTAGAGGAGAGCGTGTGGACACGTATTATGGCGTCATTACGGATCAAGGAGAGCCTGCTGCGGTTATCGAAGCGGCCAATGTCATCGGACTGCCTATGGTGCCCAAGGAGCACCGGAATCCTCTGCACACGACGACCAGAGGGTTGGGTGAAGTCATTCGCAGCGCTCTGGATCAAGGCTATCGGCGATTGATCATCGGGCTTGGGGGAAGCTCGACCAACGATGGAGGATTGGGGCTTCTTATTGCGCTTGGAGCCCGTTTTACCTGCAAGGACGGACGAGCTGCGGAAGGATACGGCCGTGAGCTCGGGCAGCTGGCCGAGACGGATTTGAAAGGCTTGGACCCGCGTCTTGCGGATTGCCGAATTACGATTGCCAGCGATGTGACGAATCCGCTGCTCGGGCCGGAGGGCGCTTCCCACATCTTCGGTCCGCAAAAGGGAGCTTCTCCCGAGATCGTACTTCAATTGGACAAAGGCATGAAGTCATATGCTGACCTGCTGGAGGCCCGAATGTCCCTTAGTCTGCGGGATCAGCCGGGAGCCGGTGCCGCAGGAGGGCTTGGCTTTGCGCTGTTGGCCCTGGGAGCGAATATGGTTCCCGGCGCTCGATTGGTGGAAGAAATGTCCGGTTTGAAGCAGCGGATCGATGAGGCGGATTGGGTGATGACCGGAGAAGGTCGAAGCGACGGGCAGACTTTGTTCGGCAAGCTTCCATATCATGTGGCGCAACTGGCCAAGGAAGCAGGAAAGGAAGCTATCCTGATCTCCGGCAGTCTCGGAGACGGCAGCGAACGGCTTACGCCCCATTTTGCCGGCTGCTTTTCTGTCGTACGCGGCCCCTCGACACTTGAGGAATGCATGGAGGATGCCGAGAACCATTTGTTTCAGTGCACGCTGAACGTGGCCCGTTTGTTGTATAAAGCTTCAATCAGATCATAAGGAGGAACCATGCGTACATGAAAATCGTTGTGTTGGACGGATATACCCTGAATCCGGGGGATTTGAATTGGAAGGGTCTGGAGGAACTCGGGGAAACGGTCATTTATGACCGTACCCCTTCAGACGAAATCATTCGTCGGGCCGCGGAGGCCGAGATTGTGCTTACAAACAAGACGCCGCTCTCGGCGGACACGCTTTCGCAGCTGCCGAAGCTGCGCTATATCGGTGTTCTGGCTACCGGATATAATGTGGTAGATATCCAGGCGGCCAAGGAGAGAGGAATTCCCGTTACGAATATACCGGCATACGGAACGAACTCCGTGGCGCAATTTGTATTCGCTCTGCTCCTGGAGCTGTGCCACCGGACACAGTGGCATAGCGATGCCGTTCACGGGGGGGAATGGTCGCGAAGCATTGACTTTTGCTTCACCAAGACGTCTCAAGTAGAGCTGGCCGGCAAGACGCTGGGCCTGATCGGGCTTGGGCGCATCGGTACCCAAACGGCCAGGATTGCCCGCGCTTTCGACATGCGGGTCATCGCAGTCGGCAGCGGCAGAAGCGTACCTCCGCAGGTGGAGGGAGTCGAATGGGTGGAGCTGAATGCGCTTTTGGAGCAGTCCGATGTGGTCAGCCTTCACTGCCCGTTGATACCTTCCACGGAAAAGTTCATCAACGCGGAGCGAATCTCGCGTATGAAGCCTTCGGCTTTTCTGATCAACACCTCGAGAGGTCCTTTAATTGAAGAGAAGGATTTGGCGGCAGCGCTCAATGAAGGGCGTTTGGCCGGAGCGGCTCTGGATGTGCTCTCCGTCGAACCGCCGACGCAGGACAATCCGTTGTTCGGAGCCCAAAACTGCATCATTACTCCCCATATGGCTTGGGCTACTAGAGACGCGAGAGCAAGATTATTGGATACAGCCGTAGGCAACGTGCGGGCTTTTCTTGAAGGCCGGACGGTTCATGTGGTAAATTCGTAAAAAACAATCCTTTTTTATCCAATTTGGAGGGGGAAAAATGACCATGAAACTGGCTTTTATCGGACTTGGCAATATGGGGCTCCCAATGGCTCGGAATTTGGTGAAGGCGAATTACGAAGTGTACGGCGTCAATCGAAGCAAGGCCAAAGAAGATGCTTTCGTGAATGCCGGAGGGAAAGCGGGACGATCCGCAGCTGAATTGGCTCAGGATGTGGATGTACTGATGACCTGCCTTCCCATGCCCGCTGATGTGGAAAAAGTGTTCCTCGGTGACGACGGAGTCATTCCAAACGGCCGGAAGGGATTGATCCTGATCGACTTCAGTACGGTATCTCCCGACCTGAACCGGAAGATCGCAGCCAGTGCGGAAGAAGCCGGCATGTTCTTCCTGGATGCTCCTGTCAGCGGGGGAACCGTAGGAGCCGAGCAGGGCACGCTGTCCGTTATGGTGGGCGGGGAGAAGGCTGTATTTGATCAGGTTCTTCCCATTTTAGAGGTCGTCGGAAAGAACATTTACCATGTTGGCGCGACAGGCAGCGGTAACGTGGTGAAGCTGATCAATCAGCTGATGGTCGGAATACATACCCAGGCCGCGAGCGAAGCGATGGTGCTCGGTGAAGCTATGGGCGTTTCCAAAGAGACGCTGCATCAAATATTAAGCGCCAGCTTCGCTCAGAGCCGGATTTATGACCGGCACTACACGCAATTTGTGCAGAAGAATGCATTCGAGCCGGGCTTCGCTTTAAATTTGCTGCACAAAGACATGACCTTGCTCGAGTCGATGGCTCAGGAAAGCGGCACCCCGATTCCGCTCGGTTCTTATGCCGGGACGATGCTCGCATCCGCGAAGGCCGGAGGATTCGGCGACAAAGATATGTCGTCCATGTACTTATACAACAAAGAACGCGCAAGCGTGAAGACAGAGCGGAAGTATTTTGCCGTGTTCCTTCCCATGAAGGATGCGGAAAAAAGTCAGATCTATCGTCCTCAGCATCTGGCCTTTCTGGAGGAGCAGCGCAATGCGGGCAGGCTCTTTGCGAACGGCCGCTTCGCGGACGGAGGCGGCGGCTTGGTCGTTTACATCGCACAAAACGAAGAAGAAGTGAAATCGTGGGTGGAACAGGATCCTTATATTGTTCAGGGGGCCAGAAGCTACGAAATTCACGAGTGGGATCTGGTGAAAGGCCACTTGTTTTAAGGCTTCATTGTCCTTAAGGCCGTCCGGTTTCCATACGGTTTCATTCGATAAAAAAAGCCTGCAGCTCCTTCCGTCAGGAAGGTTTGTCTGCAAGCAGGAGGATCCGCTTCGGCGGATCCTTATCATTTTATAAAAGATGATAAAAGCTGGATGTTACCGGTTAGTTCACGATGACATATACCGTCGTTTTCTTCTTGGCATAGCTTACCGTAACCGTCGCCTTCCCTTTCCCGGTAGCTTTGATGATCCCGTCCTTCACATCGGCAACGCGAATGTTGGACGAGGTCCATAGCGCCGGAACGCTAACATCTTCCTCCGACAGGTCAGCAAAGGTAGCGGTCGCTTTTACCTTTGCAGTGGCCCCCTGCTTCAACTCTACCTTAACAACGTCCGTTTTCAAATATTTCAGCTTGTCGACCTCTGTAGGAATCGCAATGCTTTTGCCGCCAAAAGATACGGAGATCGTCGCATTGCCTGCGGATACGCCCGTTACTAAACCATTGTTTACATTGGCGATTTTATAATTGCTTGATTTCCATTGAGCGCTGGCGGTTACGTCTTTTTTGCTTCCGTCCGAAAGCGTGGCGGTCAGCGTAATTTGTTCCGTAGACCCGGATTTCGTGGAAATGAACCGCTTATCCACCTCCAACGTCTGTACGACACCGATCTCTACAGATATCGAGACCGTTTTGCCGCCGTATTTTGCCGTAATCGTAGCTTTTCCGCGTGAGACTGGAGTCACCGTGCCCTTATCCACCGTGACGATCGCGGTATTGCTCGATGTCCAATCCGCTTCCGCCGTTACATCCTTGACCGTTCCGTTTGCATCGGTGGCATTTAACGTAATCGCCTTCGTTTCGTTCAAATCGAAATGAAGAAAAGCCGGATTTGCCGTCAGCTTGTCGGCCATATCCACTTGAACCGTAAAGGTCACCGTCTTGCTTTCAAATGACGCCGTAATGGTCGCTTCCCCGGAGCCAACAGCAGTAACCACACCCGCATCAACCGATGCCGCTTTGGCATTCGAGCTTGTCCATTCGGCTTCCGTGGAAACCTTCTTTGTCGTACCGTCCGTATACGTTGCAGTCAAGTCAAGAGCTTGAGCCGCTCCTTTTTTCAAGGACAGGATGGTCTGGCTTGTTGTAGTCAAGCTTTTCAGCACGCCGACGGATACTTGGACGGTTGTCGATCTTGTTCCGTACTTGGCCGTAATCGTAACAGCCCCGGTACCTACACCGGTAATCTGGCCTTTGCTTACTTCGGCGATGGCCGAAGAGCTTGTCGACCATTCCGCTTTATCGGTAATATCCACGGTTCTTCCGTCGCTGTAAATGGCGCTTAGTGTAACCTGTTCGTAGCCGCCGACTTGAAAGCTGACGGTTTTCAAGCTTGGCTTGATCGTAATCGGGATGTCCACGGATACTTTAATCGCAACGCTTTTACCGCCGTAATTGGCCGTCACGGTTGCTTCACCGGCTTTATAAGCGGTTACCTTGCCGCTCAAAACGGAAGCGACGGCATCATTGTCAATCGACCATTTGGCCTGGTCCGTTACATCTTCCTGCGTACCATCAGCATATGTGGCCCATAATACGATGGAATCGCTTTTGCCCGTTTGCAGATCCAGCGTATCCTTTTCCGGCTCCAGCCTTTTCGGCACATCGACGTCGACGGTCACGGCCGCTGTTTTCTGACCGTATTTTGCCGTAATGATCGCTTCGCCCGATGCATTGGCAAACAATTTGCCTTTGACGACGCTAACGACAGCTTCATTGCTCGAAGACCATTCCGCCCGGCCGGTAATTTCCTCTGTGTTTCCTTCGGCGTAGCTTGCCGTCAGCTTCAACTGCCGGGTGTCGTTCTTTTTCATTAATATGTTTTCCATTCCGAGATCGAGCTTGATGGCATGATCGACATCCACTTTAATCGTGGCCGATTTCGTTCCGTAAGATCCGGTGATCGTCGCCTGTCCCGGACCGTATCCGGTAATTTTTCCCTTCAGAACGTCGGCGATATCCGGGTTGTCCGATTCCCATTCAGCCTTGTCCGAGACGTCTTCCGAGGACCCGTCCGGATAAGTGGCCAGCAGCTGTACGGTATCCGAATCGTTTAATAATAAAGATACTTTCGATTTATCCGGATCGACGCGCTTCACAATTTCGATATTGACCGGGATCGATACGGACTGGTTGTTATATTTGGCCGAAACGATAGCCGTACCTGAATTTTGCCCCGTAACCAAGCCGTTGACCACCGTAGCGACCTGACCATTATCGATATTCCAATCGGCTTTCGAAGTCACGTCTTCCGAGGCACCGTCATCATAATAGGCGGTAAGGGTGACCTGTTCCGATTTGCCTTTGCGTAAATCGATGGTTTGCTTATCCTTGATCAGCGACCGGACACGCTTGTTCACGGTCACGTTTACGATCACGGTTTTTCCCAGGTAAGTCGCCGTGATGACGGCTTTTCCTTCTTTTTTTGCGGTGACCACTCCCGCGTATACCGATGCGATATCCGATGCTCCTGAATTCCAGTCCGTTTTAACCGTCACCTCTTCTGTCGTTCCGTTAGTATGCACGGCCGTAGCTGTTAAAGCTGCGGTGCTGCCAACCTCCAGCGTCAGCTCGTTTTTATTCAGCACCAGACTGGAAATTTCCGCAGCCATCGCGCTCATTGCGCCAAAGCTGCTTGATACGATCGTCAAAACAAGTAACCCCAGCAAAAGCTTTTTTGCCCGCAAGCCCATATAGTATCATCTCCTTAGTCATTTTTCTGATAGGTCAATCTTTGTCAAAAAAAAGACCTTCTCCAGTCTCCCGGCTGCAAGCCCAATTTGGGCATTCTTCGTGACTTTGAAACCGCAATCCTCCTTTTAGATGAAAAGTCTTTCGTCTGAATAGGGGCCTCCATGAGCTCGTCTTCCTGCTTTGATCGACGACATAATTTTGGAAACCTCACCCATCGTATATCGACGGGATTCTTCAAAAATTTTAGTTTTGGAAGCTGAAAGAATGCTGAAAATGTACTCTTCGGATAAAACACTTAAGAAATAACGCCATCAGCATAAATAGGAATCTGTAAACTACCTTCAAAAACAAAAACAGGGCCGTCCCATAAGTCAACCCTGGAGTAACTGGATGACTGAGGGACAGCCCTTGTGATTTTTAGCGTAACAGTGACAATCCGCCGCCGAAGGCGGTTCTGGCCCTTTCAGCTGCTCCGGTTCGAGCGTCCGTGAAGAGAGGCATTGTGTGAGAGGATCCGTTTAATGCCTTCCGCTACACCCGATACAGAGTGCGCCGCTTTTGCCTGAACGTCAGGGTGGCTGGCAGCCATCGCAAAGCTGTGCGGCGTGACTGCGAACATGGATAAATCATTAAACGAATCGCCAAAGCAGGCGGTCTCCTCCAGCTTCATGCCCAAATGTTCAAGAAGCGAGAGCAGTCCGGTGCCCTTGGAGGTGTGCCGCGGCATGACATCCATGCAGTCCACATCAGAGATATAGGCATCAATGGCTTCGCCATACTTGCCTTTCAACACCTTCTGGAACTGCAAAAGCTCGCCGACATCGCCCATGAAGGAGATTTTGCCGCATACTAGCTGCCGGCCCAGCTTTTCCTGCAGGTCGTTCATTTCCACAAGCGGAGCCATCAGACGGCTGCTCAGCTCTTCCGCCCGTTCGCTCCAGCGTTCTACGACATAGCTGTCGGGGGCGGCGATCAGGGTCAGGAAGGGTGTACCGGAAGCCGCCTGCGCAAGATCCGCGATCAGCTCGCGTTCAAATGCGCTTTGATGAATCAGCTTTCCTTCCGCGGTGTGCACGTAAGCGCCGTTTTGGGAGATCGCGTGACCGGTAATCCCCAACTCCTCCATGACGCTGACGATTTCAGGCCGCATTCTTCCGGAAGCGAATGCAACGGCAATCCCTTGTGCCTTTGCTTCTTGGAGCGCCTGTCTGTCTTCCGGACGAACGGCCTTATGGTTGTGCAGCAGAGTGCCGTCCAAATCGCTGACAATCAATCGGATCATGGTTCGTTCTCTCCTTTGGCAATCATGATATTGATATCGTGGCGCAGCAGCGCTTCTTTCATCCCGTCCTCCGGCTCGCGGTCGGTGATCAGAATGTCGATGCTTTCCAGCCCGTTTACCCGGTAAAATTGGCGAAGCCCGAATTTCGTATGGTCCGCCAGCACAATGACCTGATCGCTTCTGCGCATCATTTCTTTCATCACATACCCTTCTTCTTCAAAAGGGTTTGTCAGTCCGTCGGGGGTAATCCCGCTGGTGCCGATGATCAGCTTGTCGGCCTGATAATCACGCAGCATTTCGAGAGTCCGTGCACCAAAGATAAACCGGTGACGCGGATGCACGACGCCTCCGAGCAGATGGACGGTAATGCCCGGTCTTTGCGAGAGAAGTCCGGCGATGTCGATGGAATTGGTCACGATCACGTGCCCGTCCGTGCGCAGCTCTTCCGCCGCATTCATGACGGTGGTCGAGGCGTCCATGAACAAGTAGTCTCCTGTCTGCACCAGGGAGGCGGCCAGACGTCCGATGGCCCGTTTTACGGCGGGCTCCTCCTGAAGCCGGTCTCCGTAGCCCGAGACATCTTTATTGAGCCCGCGCCATATCGCGCCCCCGCGGGTACGCAGAATCTGGCCCTGCTCCTCAAGCTTGACGATATCCCGGCGAGCCGTATCCCTCGAAACCTGAAACAACTCGCAGATGTCTTCGACGGAGATTCGCTGATGCTGCCGAATATGCTCCAAAATGGCGATCAATCGCTCCTCTTGGTACATGGTCCGCTCCTTTCACCCCTTCGTTTTTATCAATTATAAGCATTATTACTTAAATTATGCAAGTATTTATAAGTGATTGTAAGTATTTTCTCGCGGATATGGCAAATCAGAGATTCGTTCCATGCTCCCGAATATGTTACAATGTCATGAGAAGTTGCAAAGTGATTATTTTCAAAGGAAGGAATAACCTGATCGTGGCTACTGCAAAACCGAAATCAAAACCGAAGCTGTTAGAGCTGGACGTCGTCCGGGCCATCGCCATACTGGCGGTGCTGATTATTCATTCGACGTCGGATGCTACCGTGGAGCTTCCGATTGGAAGTGGCTCACAGGCCATGTATTTGGCGCTGAACAAGCTGAGCAATTTTGCCGTTCCGGTCTTTATTATCGTGAGTGGAATCGTACTTTTTTACAAATATCAGGGCGAAAGCTTTGGCGGCAAGCAGGTGCTTCAATTTTACGTCAAGCGTGTGAAGCATGTGCTCTTTCCCTATGTGCTCTGGTCGTTGTTCTATTACTTGTACAACCAGTGGATTTTCGACAGGGAAAACTTGCATATGGATTGGTCCAGGTTCGCCGATTTGCTGCCATGGGCCGAGGCATCTTATCATTTGTACTTTATGGTGATTATCGTCCAGTTTTATTTGCTGTTTCCGCTGATGATGTGGCTCTGCCGGTTTGCCTGGTTCAGGAGAAGCCTGATATGGATCGGTCTTGTCATTCAGGCGGTCTTTTACTCCTACAACCATTGGGTGGAGCCGATCAACCACATGCCGTCGCTTTGCGTCAATTATTTCAGCATGTTCACGCTGGGCGGCTGGATCGGTCTTCATTATGAGACGTTTGCCGCCTGGCTGAGAAGACATGCCGCATGGGTGCTGCCGGCTGCCGTCGTCATAGGCTGCAGCTTCCTGGGACTGTTCATGCTGGAGGGTCGGACAAGCATTGTTCTTGACGGAGCCTGGTATCATGTGCTCTTCTTCGTTTATGCGGCGTTAGCAGGGCTGAGCTTGATCCGGCTGGGACAATTGCTGATTCGCTTCGCCATGCCTGCGGCCCGGGCGCTAATGGCGCTGGGGGCCGTTTCCTTCGGGATTTATTTGATTCATCCGGCGGTGCTGACTTACTACCGCACTCATTTTCCGAATGAAAGCGGAGCGATCGGGCAGTACCATCTGTATACCTTTACGGCGTTCGCTCTGAGTCTGATCATTCCATGGATTCTGACTTACGCATACGGATTGGCTGTCCGGCTGCTGCGCCGTCCCAAGCCGAAGTCGTCTGCACAAGGAGCCTGAACGGTGATATTCGGACCTCATCCTTCATACAATGGATTGTACAAGTCTTTTGAGAGGGAGGAGGGCATGCAATCATGAAAGGAATCAAAAATATCGTATTTATAGGGCTGACGCTGGGCATGCTGATTTACGCTGTACCGAAGCTTAAAACGACGGGGCTTGACTGGTCGCTTGAATCGGTATTCGGCATCGGCTGGATCGCTTTTGCTCTGCTTGTAGTGGCGGCCCATTTGCATCAGCTGCTGGGCGTGGAGGAAGAAACGAAACGGGAGCTTTTGAAGGTGAAGCGCATGAAGCGGTGGAAGATGGAGCAGGCGCTGCAGGGCAGACGCAAGCTGCTGCAGGTAAAAAAATAATGGATACGCAAAAAAGGCCTTTTTTTCCTGTGCAGGGTGAAAATGGCCTCTTTTTTGCGTACCGTTGTCCTTGTTCGGTTCTGCCGGATTAAATGAGCAGGGTGATGGCAAGCAGATCGAATAATACAAGAGGTAAAATGACATTGCTGTAGTACGAATAGTACGGAAAGTAAGGATAAGGACCAGGCAGTAAAGCCCGGCTGTGTCCCGGCAGCGTTTGCAGGTATAAGTGGTGGTTGTCGACATGCACGATGATGCCGTCGAAGGTCTGGCCGTGAACGGTTTGTACGCGCACGGGCTTGTGTATGTGTTGGGAGCACACGTGAAGAAGTTTTTCTTTGCACTTGCCTATGACTTCCAAGGCATTGGCTTCCAACTCGTAAATGGGCTGCTGCTGCCCTGCATGGGGAGCCTTCTCCATGATGATCGGACACCTCCTAAGGATGTAAGCTACTTCCATCCTATGCAGGCAAATCACGAAATATTAAGTATAAAATGTTGTAAAACGGTCATATGAAAAGCAATAACCGCCGGAAGCCCCGGACGGTTCGTATGGCTTTTAGCGCTTGAAGTGGAAGTAATTGCGAAGACCTGCGTAGAAATTAAACAATCCCAGAAGAAGGCACACCGTACCGAAAATTCGCCTGATAACCGAATCCTCAAAGAAGAACAACTGGGTGATGGAGATGATAATCAGCATGATCCCCATCGCAATATTCATCTTGGATGAGAGCAAGCCTCCGCGTTTCGGGTCCGTCTCTCTGCGGAAGCGATAGCTGTAAAAAACGGAAAAGCCAAGTGCGATGAAAATGAGTGTGCTGAGAGCGATCTGAATATTGGCAATCATGTTGGAAAGGCACATCCTTGTCGACAGGTTACATTCTTTAGTAATCACTTTACCGATTTCCGCCATGAAAATCAACCGGTTACCACCTGATGAATCGGGGGCGATTACGCCATCGGAATTCGTTTCCATTCCTTGACCGTGACCCAAACCTTGAGCTCCGTTTGCGTCAAGACGATCCATCTGACCGATTGGACGATGTAGTCCTTGTCCAGAACCCCCGTATAAGGTTTTTCTTTTAGAATCTGCTCGTACACATCCGGCATGGCTGCAAAATCCGAAATTTTGCGGCCGACGATAATTTTTTTGAGCTCACCGTGGATTCGGCGCTTCAGCTCGCTTTCCGTTATTTTATCCAATGGAGAATCGTCGGCCGATTCCACATAAATATTCAGCAGGTTGATCGTATTTTGTTGATTTTTGTTTTTTTTCAAGTCCTCCACTTCCCCCTCCAATCTGACATTTTCAGACACGAGTTCCCTGTTCTGAACAATCATCATATTAAGGCGCTGGTTATAGATACTTAGAAAAAGTGCGGCGCCGATGATCATGCCGGCAATCAGCAATCCTACCGCACGCAAAACATTTCCTGCCGATTCGTGAGGGGGAATTTTCAACCGCTGCTCCCTCCCTTGCAGATCCATTGAATAAGCGTCGTGCCCATATGGGCCCCGATAAATGCGCACACGATGTACATGATTTGTTGAATGGCAGGAGAAATGTGGCCGTCATGAAAATGAGTTTCGATCGCCCGGATCGGATCAATCGTTCCGCCGATGGCGGCTACCATAGCCCATATTTTGATCTGCTCCGACACATTCATCATTTTGTATACGGGAGGCTCCAATGTAATGACGGCGCTGATTCCCGCCAGCATGGTTCCCCCAAAAACAACCCCGAACGCCACGAAAAAATCCAGCAAGCATTTGGATAAAAATACCGCCATCATTTCCACCCTTTCCCGTTCTTTGACTGTTCGCTATAGGGCGGACCCATGCTGAAAGAGGTTGTCCCCCGCAAGCAGCCTGCCGGCCCCGACCCTCGAATGCTTCTTCATCTAAATATATGGCACACTTGTTCGCCTTATGCTAAAATAGGTACAAGATTTTTTTGAGGGATTCAGTAAGTATAGGAGGCGGCCCGGATGGGCGATATCGATTTTGTCCATTTGCATGTGCACAGCGAATACAGCTTGCTTGACGGCGCCGCACGCATTCAGGATCTGGTTCAGCAAGCGGCCGAGCTCGGCATGGAGGCTTTGGCGCTTACGGACCATGGCGTGATGTACGGTGTTATTCCTTTTTACCGCGCGTGCAAGGAACGGGGCATCAAGCCGATCATCGGCTGTGAAATGTACTTTACTGCGGGTTCATTACGTACAAAGGGCACCAGACAGGAGCAGCCCATCTATCATTTGATTCTGCTCGCCAAAAATCAGACCGGCTATCAAAACCTGATGAAGCTTTGTTCCATTGCGCATATGGAAGGCTATCATTACAAGCCGAGGATCGATCTCGAACATCTGGAGCGCTATTCGGAAGGACTGGTGTGCACGAGCTCCTGTCTGGGGAGCGAGGTATCCCAGCATTTGCTGCACGGACGCTATGAGGAAGCGAAGGAAGCGGCGCTCAGGTACCGGGCGATATTCGGAGACGATTTTTTTCTGGAGCTGCAGGATCACGGGCTTCCGGAGCAAAAAAAAGTGATGTACGAGATGATCAGGCTTGGCCGTGAGACAGGGATTCCGCTGATCGCCACCAATGACGTGCATTACGTACGGGAGCAGGATCATGCGGTGCAGGATATATTGCTGTGCATCGGCACGGGCAAAACCGTGGAGGACGAAGAGCGGCTCCGCTTTCATTCTTCACAGCTGTATCTCAAGAGTAAAGACGAGATGGCACGGATGTTCGCCCATGTACCGGAAGCGATAGCGAACACGGCGGCTGTTGCCGAACGCTGCAATCTGGAGCTTGAATTTGGGCGGTTCATCCTCCCGCAGTTCGATCCGATTCCGGAAGGGTTAACGGCCGGCGCGTATCTTGCGGAGCTTTGCGGGCAAGGGCTTAAAAGACGCTACTCCGCTCTCAAGGAATGGCAGGACGCGGCGTGGAGGGAAGCGGTGGAGCAGAGGCTTCAGTATGAGCTCGACGTCATCGAAAGGATGGGTTACTCCGATTATTTTCTGATCGTGTGGGATTTCATCCGTTTTGCGCATGAACGGGGCATCGCTACGGGACCGGGACGCGGCTCGTCCGCGGGCAGTCTGGTTGCCTACACGCTGAATATCACGAATGTGGATCCGATTCGCTACAACCTGCTGTTTGAGAGGTTTCTTAATCCCGAGCGGGTGTCGATGCCCGATATCGATATCGATTTCAGCGATCTTAGACGCGATGAAGTCATTGACTATGTGGTTCAAAAATACGGCAGGGATCGGGTCGCCCAGATCATCACCTTCGGTACGATGGCTGCTAAAGCGGCGGTAAGGGATGTGGGACGGGCGCTGAATGTGCCGTATAACGAAGTGGACCGCGCGGCGAAGCTGATTCCCAATCAGCTCGGCATGACGCTGGAGGAAGCGCTGCGCGTCAGTCCCGAGCTGAAAGCGCTGGCCGACAGGCAGCCCAAGACGGCGGAACTGCTGTCGCTTGCCATGAAGGTCGAGGGCATGCCGAGGCATGCGTCTACACACGCGGCGGGCGTCATCATTTCGCGTGAGCCGCTGACCCAGTACGTGCCTCTGCAGGAAGGAAACGAGCAGACAGCGCTGACGCAGTATCCGATGGAGCATTTGGAAGCGATAGGGCTGCTCAAAATGGATTTTCTCGGACTGCGTACGCTTTCCATCATTGAGCGTACAGTGGAGTGGATCCGCGAGCAGACCGGTACGCCTCCGGACTGGACACAGGTGCCGATGGACGATCCGGCGACCTACGAACTGTTGGGCCGCGGAGACACGACTGGCATATTTCAGCTCGAATCGCAAGGGGTTCGGCGCGTGCTCAAGGAGCTGAGGCCGTCGGATTTTGAAGATATTGTCTCGGTTCTCGCCCTGTACCGGCCGGGCCCGATGGAGTTTATTCCGAAGTATATCGGGGGCAAGCACGGACAACTGCAGGTGGAATATCCGCATGAAGCGCTGGAACCGATTCTTCGGGATACTTACGGCATTATTGTTTACCAGGAACAAATCATGCAAATCGCTTCGCTGATGGCCGGTTTCAGTCTGGGGGAAGCGGATTTGCTGCGCAGAGCGGTCAGCAAGAAGAAACGCGAGGTACTGGATCAGGAACGGTCCCACTTCGTTCAAGGCAGCTTGGGACAGGGCTACAGCGAAGCCGAAGCGAACCGGGTGTACGACATGATCGTCCGCTTCGCGGACTACGGATTTCCGCGGGCTCATGCGACGGCTTACGGCGTTTTGGCGTTCCAGACGGCTTATTTAAAGGCTCATTATCCTGTGCAGTTCATGGCTTCGATGCTTACCGCAGTCATGGGCAGCCACCATAAAGTGGCGGAATACGTGGATGAATGCAGGCGGATGGGCATAGCGGTTCTGCCGCCGGATGTGAACGAGAGCGGCTTTTTGTTTACCCCGGTCCAAACCCGGGAGGGCGGCGCCATTCGTTTCGGGCTGGCAGCCATCAAAAATGTCGGCACAACCGCGATCGAATCGATCCTGAAACAGAGGGAATCCGGTCCCTACCAAAGCTTGATCGACTTCTGCCGGCGCATCGATCTGCGGGTATGCAACAAGCGCGTGATGGAATCATTGATTCAAGGGGGCGCCTTCGATTCGCTGCCGGGACACCGCGCTCAGCTGCTGGCGATGCTGGAGGAGGCCATCGATGCGGCCGTCAAGTGGCGAAAGGACCGTGAGGATCTGCAACTCGTTCTGGAAGGATTTGGGTTTACGGAAGAGGTGAATTGGGAGGTAGAATATCCGGATATCCCTCCATTTACGTTGACGCAGCAGCTTGAGCTGGAAAGAGAACTGACCGGTCTTTATATCTCCGGCAGTCCGCTTGACGAGTTCGAGTCCAAACTGCATAAGCTTGAGCTTGATCCTTTGTCATCGCTGCAAGAATATCCTGACGGAAGCGATGTGATGGTAGCCGGGCTGGTCACGGCAAGCAAGACGATCGTGACCAAGAAAGGCCAGCCGATGGCGTTCATGGAACTGGAAGACCGTGTCGGCAAAACGGAGGTTGTCCTCTTCCCGGAGGTGTGGAAAAAATACGCTCCGCTCGTGCAGAAGGGAAAGCCGGTGCTCATCATGGCCAAGCTGCAGCTCGGAGACGAGGACTATAAGCTGTTTGCCAACCAGCTGCTGGCGCTGGACGACCCGCACCTGGAGCAGAAGGCGGTCAAACCCGCTGCTTCCGCGGCGGGAGGCAAGTTTTCCAGAAGCGAACGAGGGCCGTCCCCGCCAGCCCGCAGGCAGCCGGCTGCGCCGAAGGCCGCCGGGGCCTCGGCTGCTCCGGTATCCCAGCGGGTGTATATCCGAATCCCCGCGCAGCATGAGCAGCCCGGCGTTCTCTCCGAGCTGAAGCGGCTGATTGCGCAGCATACGGGGGCGCTGCCGGTTGTACTCTACTATGAGAAAAGCCAAAAAACGCTGGGCTTAAGCGATAAATACAAGGTAAGGCCCTCCCCGGAGCTTTTCCGGCGCATAGAAGAGCTGCTCGGTAAAGAATGTGTAAAAGTGAAATAATTCCGTCTTCCTCCGCATACATTTAATAACCCGTACGGCATCGGCGTGCTGCCGACCGATCTGTTGGAACTGGAGGAGGCGTTGTTTTTATGCCGCATCAATCAATTGTCGAATATCTGGAGAAGCGGGGCGTGAGTGTCGAAAGTATTGCCGATATCGTGTACAAGCTGCAGCATCCCTATAATCCGGCGCTTTCCAAGCAAGCTTGCGTGAACAGTGTAATGACCGTTTTAAAAAAAAGGGAAGTACAATATGTGTTGTACACCGGAATTGCGTTGGATGAGTTGGCGGAGAAAAAGCTGCTTCCCGAACCGCTGCAGGGATTGATGGAAACAGACGCCCCCCTGTACGGTGTGGACGAAACGCTCGCGCTTGGGATCGTTCATGTGTACGGAATGATCGGACTGACCAGCTTTGGATTCCTGGACAAGCAGAAAATAGGCATTATCCGGGACTTGAATAACCATAAAACGGGGATTCACGTGTTTCTGGATGACCTTGTTGCGGGACTTGCCGCAGCGGCTTCGGCGCGCATTGCCCACAAGCACCAGGATGAATTGGACGGCCTTCCTCCGGTTGAATGAAGTCTTTTTTTGGCGAAATGCCGATGATATTTAAGAAATCAGATCTCCCCGAAAAGCGCTAAGGTTCGGTTGCGGGCAAAAGAGCACTTATGATATCATTAATCCAATATGTCTGTGATTCAGAACGTGGGCCATAAGTTGTATCCACAATACTGAATCACCTTGACAAACGCTCGCGTCCTCAGCTTTCCTTATGAAAAAGGTTGATTTGCCAAGCTTTAGGACAGCGCTGCCGTTTTAACCTTGGGGAGGTCTTTTTTTTCATGTGGACGGTAATCTATATCGCTCCGACAGCCAAAATCGCTGAGAGAATCAAGCAAAGACTGACGGAAGAGGGCTTTCTTGTACAGGTGCGCGCGATCAACATGACAAAAAATCAATTTGAAATTTTAGTTCCCGAAGGCGAATTGGAAGAGGTTCAAGAGGTTCTAAACACCATTTTGCATAGATCATAGCCACAAGTACCGTTTGGGCACGGACAAGTCCATCATTCGCAAGTGAGGTGTAGACGTGCAGTTCAAAGATTTATTTCAGAAAAAAAGAAAATACGCCACTGTTCCATCGGCGGACAGGCCTGCGCCCAATGCTCCGGTTGATGGAGCGATCGACGTTCCCGAGGAGCGTCCGAAACGTGAAATTCCCGAAGGACTGATGAACAAGTGCCCGAGATGCGGGACCATCCAGTATAACAAGGAACTGGACAAGAACCTGAAGGTGTGTGCCGCGTGCGATTATCATTATAAACTCAACGCGGTTGAGCGCATCCAGATGACGATGGACGATGGCGAGTTCACGGAATTCGATAGTGAATTGGGCTCGGAAGATCCGCTGGGCTTTCCTGATTACGTGAACAAATATAACAAAGCTGTTGAAACTACGGGGATGCAGGATGCGGTGATTACCGGCGAGGGAACCATCGGCGGATACCCGGTTATTGTAGCGGTGATGAGCTTCGATTTTATGGGAGGCTCGCTTGGCTCGGTCGTAGGAGAAAAAGTGACAAGGGCTATTGAACAGGCCATTGCCAAACAGCGGCCGGTCATTATTTTCTCGACGTCGGGCGGAGCGCGGATGCAAGAGAGCATTCTCAGCTTGATGCAGATGGCCAAAACGAGCGCGGCCCTGGCCAAGCTGAATGAGCAGGGGGGACTGTACATCTCCGTTATTACAGACCCGACATTCGGAGGCGTGTCTGCGAGTTTCGCTACCTTGGGCGATTATATCATTGCTGAACCGGGAGCGGCTTTCGGCTTTACAGGACGCCGGGTGATCGAGCAGACGATTCGTCAGAAGCTGCCGGATAACTTTCAAACCGCCGAATTCAATCTCAAGCATGGACAGGTCGATTTCGTGGCGCACCGAAAAGAAATGCGGACCATGCTGACCAAGCTGCTTAGCATGCATACGGTAAAGGAGGAGACGGCCAGTGGCAAGTGAAATGCCTTTTGAGCTGCCGCTTGTCGAGCTTCGCGCGAAAATCGATGAGCTGCGCAAATTCGGAGAGGAAAAGAAAATTGATTTCTCGGACGAAATTGACCGGTTGGAGCAGCGATATCAGCAGTTGGAAGCCGAATTGTACTCAAGCATGACCACACAACAGAAGATGCAGGTGGCCCGCCATCCTCAACGTCCTACGACGCTCGATTACATTCAATACTTATTCACGGATTTTATTGAGCTTCATGGCGACCGTGTTTATGGGGACGACTTAGCCATCGTTGGCGGAATAGGCCGTTTTAACGGGATTCCCGTGACGGTCGTCGGACACCAGAAGGGCAAGGATACAAAGGATAATATCGCCCGCCATTTCGGCAGTCCTCACCCGGAAGGATTCCGTAAAGCGCTGCGTCTGATGAAGCAAGCCAATAAATTCAACCGGCCCATCATTACATTTATTGATACCAAAGGCGCTTATCCAGGGAATGCGGCAGAAGAACGGGGTCAAGGTGAAGCCATCGCGCGCAATCTGCTTGAGATGGCGTCCATGCGAGTGCCGATTTTATGCGTGGTGATCGGTGAAGGCGGCAGCGGAGGTGCGTTGGCGCTTGGCGTCGGCAATCGCGTGTTTATGCTTGAAAATTCGATCTATTCCGTGATCAGTCCGGAGGGTGCGGCCTCGATTCTATATAAAGACGCGTCGAAATCGATGGAAGCGGCCGAAGCGATGAAGATTACGGCTGATGAAATTTTAAAGCTCGGTGTGATTGACGCGATTATTCCGGAACCGAAGGGCGGGGCTCATCGGGATGTTGTCATGCAGGCTGAATCCATAAAACAAGTATTATGGGCGCACTTGCAGGAGTTAATGAAAATGACAGAGAAAGAATTAATGGAAGACCGTTATAAAAAATTTAGACAAATCGGTCGGTTCACAACCATTCAGGAGGGTAACCACAACCATGCGTAAAACCAAAATTGTTTGTACCATCGGACCGGTCAGCGAATCGCTGGACATGTTCAAGAAGTTGATCAACGCGGGAATGAACGTCGCGCGGCTCAACTTCTCCCACGGCGATTTCGAAGAACATGGCGCCCGGATCGCCAATGCCCGTAAAGCTTCTCAGGAGCTGGGAAAGAACCTTGCGATTTTGCTGGACACAAAGGGTCCGGAGATTCGCACAGGCAAGCTGAAGGACGATCAGAAGGTCGAACTGATTCAAGACCGGCTGATTACGCTCACGACTGAAGAAGTGCTCGGCGATGCTGATCGCGTGTCTATTACATACAGGGATTTGTACAAAGATGTAAGAATCGGTTCCACGATCCTGATCGATGACGGCTTAATCGGGTTGAGTGTTGAGGATATTCGCGGTACCGATATCGTTTGCCGGATTAAGAATGGCGGATTGCTTGGCAGCAAGAAAGGCGTAAACGTACCCGGCGTCAAAATTAATTTGCCGGGGATTACGGAAAAAGATGCGAACGATATTATTTTCGGTATTCAGCAGGGAGTTGATTTCATCGCTGCTTCTTTCGTGCGTAAAGCGAGCGATGTCATGGAAATTCGTGAAATTTTGGAGCGTCATAACGCTGCTCACATTCAGATCATCTCCAAAATTGAAAATCAGGAAGGCGTAGACAACCTCGATGAGATTCTGGAAGTATCCGACGGACTTATGGTGGCGCGGGGAGACCTCGGTGTGGAAATTCCGGCGGAGGATGTACCGATCGTACAAAAAGCCATGATCAAAAAATGTAACCAGGTGGGCAAGCCGGTCATTACGGCAACGATGATGCTGGATTCGATGCAGCGCAATCCGCGTCCGACCCGTGCGGAAGCAAGCGACGTAGCCAATGCGATTTTCGACGGATCCGATGCCGTGATGCTGTCCGGTGAAACGGCGGCGGGAAAATATCCGGTCGAGTCTGTGCTAACGATGGCCCGGATTGCGGAGCGTGCGGAGCAGGCATTGGAACACCGTGAAATTTTCATCCGCCAAAGCAATGCTCAGCAAACCACGGTGACGGAAGCGATTAGCCAGGCGGTTGCCAACTCCGCTTTGGACCTTGATGCGAAGGCGATTCTGACCGCTACCGAAAGCGGCTATACGGCACGTATGGTTTCCAAATACCGCCCGAAAGCACCGATTATTGCCGTTACCCCGGATGACCGGGTATTGCGCCGATTGTCTCTCGTTTGGGGCGTTATGCCGGTTAAGGGCGAATCTTGCTCCTCCACGGATCAATTGTTCGAGCATGCGGTTGACGCCAGTGTCAAAACCGGTTTAGTCAGCCTTGGCGATCTGGTTATCATCACGGCGGGCGTACCGGTAGGACGTTCCGGAACGACAAACCTGATCAAAGTGCATCAAATCGGCGAAATGATTGCCAAGGGACAAGGAATCGGTACTCAGATCGCTACCGGAAAAGTGATCACGGCTCGCAGTGCGGAAGAGGCGAACACCAAAGCAACCGAAGGGTGCATTCTTGTCACTCCTACGACAGATAAAGAATATATGCCGGCATTCGAAAAGGCCGCAGCCGTCATTACGGAAACGGGCGGGATTACTTCCCATGCAGCCGTGGTTGGTATCAGCCTTGGCAAGCCTGTGGTCGTTGGTGTAGTTAACGCGCTGGAGATTCTAAAGGACAATGAAGAAGTCTCCATATATCCCGAAGTGGGCGTCATCTACTCCGGACGGGCTCGGGTACTGTAAGAATGCCCCGGGCATACAAAAAGAGCGGACCCGCTTGCGGGTGCGCTCTTTTTTCTATAATATAAGACTTTACAAGTTGATCGGCAGGGTCACGATTCTGATAGTTGAAGAAAAGGTTCATTCAAAACACGGACCGTTCTTCATTGAATGGGCTTCGATCGGAGCATTTATCGAATGAGAGGTGAAAACATAAACTATGAAAACATTTCGTCATCACATACGTGTGCGGTATCAGGAAACAGACCAAATGGGAGTCGTGTATCACGCCAATTATTTAAACTGGTTTGAAATCGGCCGAACGGAGATGATCCGGGAGATGGGCATGCCGTATCGGACTTTAGAGGCCAAGGGGCTGCTGCTTCCTGTTATTGAAGCGGATCTGAAGTTTCATCAGCCGGCCCGTTATGACGATTCGATTACAATCCTTACCCGGATTGCAGAGTTTAGTCACCTGCGCATTCGTTTTGAGAGCGAAGTTCACAGGGAAAGTGAACTGCTGGTCAGCGGAGGCACCCGGCATGTGTGGCTGAACCGCGATTGGAAACCGGTCCGAATCGATAAAGAAGCGCCGGATGTATACGCGCTGATCAAGGAATGGAGCTGATCCGTCCATGTTACGTTATGTTGTCATCGCATTGATTGTGATTCCGGCTTTGGAGCTGATCGTTATCTTTCAAATGGGTAAGCTGATTGGCGGTTGGCCCACCTTCGGATTGATGATCGTGACCGGTTTTTTGGGCGCATGGCTTGCGCGCAGAGAGGGCCTCAAGGTGTGGCGGCAGGCACAGAATCAGCTTTCTCTGGGCCAGCCTCCCGGGGATTCGATTGTGGACGGAATATGTGTGTTTACCGGAGGAATACTGCTGTTAACTCCCGGCCTTTTGACGGATGTGCTTGGATTTCTTCTCGTGTTTCCGCTTAGCCGTCCAATGTTTAAAGGTTGGATATACGCGTTATTACGCAAAATGGCAGACCGGGGAAATACTTATTTTTTTTGGCGCAGATAGGTCCTGACTATTTTTTCAGACATTTACATAAAATTAACAAAGTCTGCATCATCTCTTAACAATATCGAATTATGATGAACAATGTAGAAAAGGACAAGCGAAAACGGTGGATTTTCATGGAGGTCATAATGCGAATATGAAAGATACAACGGTCCGTGAAACGTCGAACAACTATTTGAATCGTGATTTGAGCTGGATTGAATTCAACAGACGTGTGCTTGAAGAAGCGCAGGACGCGGGGACGCCGCTGCTGGAGCGGGTAAAATTTCTTTCCATCGTATCCTCCAATTTGGATGAGTTTATGAGTGTGCGGGTAGCGGGGATCATCGAGCAGATGAAAGCGGGTCATACCAAAAAAGATTTTACGGGCTACACTCCTGCCGGATTATTCAAGCGAATCATGAAACGGACGGCAAAGATGGTCGCGGATCAGTACAAGACTTATCGGGATCTCATGAGACAATTAGCCAAAGAAGGCATTATCTTTACGCGGTATGATGATTTGAATGCAACGCAGCGTAAAGCCATGGACGAATATTATCACGAGATCGTTTTTCCCGTGCTGACTCCGATGGCGGTGGACCAGGCGCGGCCGTTTCCGCTGGTGCACAGCCAAGCGCTTTATTTGGCGGTGGTCTTGATGAAAGAAGGAGATAGCGAGGAGGAGGAACCTTATTTTGCCATTGTTCAGGTACCTTCGATTTTGAGCCGTTACATTGCCGTTCCGGGGCGGACCAACAGGAAGAAGCATGAATTTATTCAAATGGAAGATTTGATCGAAAAGCACATCCAGACCTTGTTCAGCGGCTATATTCCGGTGTCGGTACACGGCTTTCGGGTGACGCGAAATGCAGATCTTACGCTCAATGAAGAAGACGCGGAGGACCTGCTGGAGGAAATTGAAAACCAGTTGCGTAAACGGCGTTGGGGGGATCCTGTTCGTTTGGAGGTTCAAAAAGGGATTCATCCTTACGCTCTGAACAAGCTGATTGACGAATTCGAAATCATTTCGGAATACATATTTGAAATCGACGGTCCGCTTGACTTGACCTATTTCATGAAGCTTGCAGCCTCGGTGCAGGGATACGATCATCTCCGCTATCCTCCGATTAAGCCGGTATATCCGCATGAGCTGGACGATGTCGAGGATTTGTTTGCCAAGCTTCGCGGGCAGGATGTGCTCGTCTATCATCCGTACGAGTCGTTCGATGCCGTTACCGACTTTATATGCGATGCAGCCTACGATCCTCAGGTCCTCGCGATCAAAATGACATTGTACAGGGTCAGCGGCAATTCCCAGCTTATTCAAGCGCTTGCACGCGCGGCTGAATCCGGCAAGCAGGTGACGGTCGTGGTGGAACTGAAGGCGCGCTTTGATGAAGAGCGGAATATCGCGTGGGCGAGAAAGCTGGAGCAGGCTGGTTGTCATGTGGTATACGGTCTGGTAGGGTTAAAGACGCACTGTAAAATCACCTTGGTCGTTCGTCAGGAAGCGGACGGACTTCGGAGGTACGTACACGTGGGTACAGGCAATTACAATGATAACACGGCTAAGCTTTATACGGACGTGGGATTATTTACTTCTCATAAAATCATAGGGGAGGATGCTTCCGCACTGTTTAACGAGGTAACCGGTTATTCCGCTCCCCATAATTGGAAAGCTTTCGGCGTGGCGCCGACCGATATGATGGAGAAGTTTTTCGAGAAAATCCGACGGGAGAAGAATAACGCCGCTGAGGGCAAGCCGGCTCACATTATTGCGAAGCTGAATTCGCTTTCGAACCAGCAAATGATCGATGAGCTGTATGCGGCGTCCCAGGCTGGCGTCCGCATCGATTTGATCGTTCGGGGAGTATGCTGCTTAAGACCGGGGGTTCCCGGCTTAAGCGAACATATTACGGTGCGCAGCATCGTTGACCGTTTTCTTGAGCATTCGCGTATTTATTACTTCGAGAACGCAGGCGACCCCGAGGTCTATATTGCCAGCGCGGATTGGATGACGCGGAATTTAACCCGCCGGATTGAATTGATGTGTCCTGTGTTCGATAAACAGAATGTGCAGTCGTTGATTAACGTTTTGCAGCTAAGCCTGCGGGACAATGTGAAGGCGAGACAGCTTCAATCGAACGGCATGTATGAGCCCGTTCGATTGAAGGATGCTCCCCCGAGGCGGAGTCAATTCGAAGCGATGCGCATCAGGTCGTGGAAAACGACGTTTCCTGACAATGAAGCTGAAGACCCCAAATCTTCTTGAACTCCTTTTGCAATCCCTCGACCTCTCTGTATTCGGCAGAGGGGTCGTGTTTTCTTTTTAGGCGCAAATTCAATGAAGGGCCTTCGATGGAGACGGATTCAAGTTCAAGGGCCTGCGTTTCACTGGCATCCAGAGCAATGGCGAGACGAACCAGGGTTCCCAGCTTGCATATGAGCTCGATATCTGAATCCGAGATAATATCCTTGTGTTGAAGAACCGCTTGCAGCGTTCTGTTTTTTGCTTTGTATGTGGCGATCAGAGCGCAGAAAAGCAGCTCACGGTGGGTAAGTCCGTCGATTCTCGTATAAGCGATCATGTGAAACGTGTGCTTGGGAAATTGGTAATATTGCACGGAGGCGCCGATTCGGTACAGCTTGGATGCAATGCTGAGGCAAAGCCTCATTTTTGAATCGTGAAGCTGCAGCAGCTTGGTTTGAGCCAAAACGTCAAAAAGCTTCAGCGCGTTTTCATTTACACGGGTAATATGCACTTGGGGAGCCGTAGAATGCAGGCTTAAGAATTGGTCCGCACTGCGTTCTGCGATATGCAAATGCCCCGTATCCGGAGGACAGAAGCTCTCGAAAAAGAGTCCGTCCCGGAGGCCGGCCCCGCTAACAACATATTGCAATGCGCCAGTTGCCTGAAAGACCGTTTGCAGGATAATGACACCCGGCACGATAATATCGTAACGGTCCTTGGAAAGACCATCGACTTTTTTTCTCCTCTCTCCGGGCAAGTTCGAGAGCCATAGAGCCAGCTCGTCCATATCCTCAGGAGATATGACGTAGTTATGCGGAATAGGCAGTGAATATTTACGCTTGCGTTGGTTGATTTTACTAAGCGTTCGAACCCCGCCCCCAAGCCCGACAAGCGGAAGTCCGGGGTTTTGGCTGATCCAGGAATGCGCAGAGAGCGCCCGCTGGACCATTTGCCGGATACCGTTCAGTTGTTCTGCCTGGAATTCACCGTCCGGTGCAAACTTGCGGGTCGTATTTACGGCGCCGAATGGAAAGGAGACGCTGCGGAGCAGCTTCCGGTCGCGAAATAGGCTGATTTCCGTGCTGCCGCCGCCGATATCGACGAGATAACCGTCCGATATGTCCATCGTCTGGATCATTCCCAGAAATCCGAGCCGGGCTTCGTCCTCTCCGGACAGGATTTCAATGTGAAAGCCGGTTTGCTTCGTTAGGGCATCGACAATTTCCCGCGCATTTGTAGCGTTCCGGATCGCAGCCGTGGCAGCAGCGCGGCAGTCTGTGACGCCATGGGCATCACAGATGCGTTTGAAATGCGACAGCATGCGTACGATGTTTTGTATTTCAGCAGGAGGCAGGCCCCCGTCAGGTCCGATCCGCTGACTCAGCCGGGCAGATTCCTTGAATTCACCGATAACCCGATAGGCCCCGGTTTCGTGAAGTTCGTAGATGGCCAAGCGGATGGAGTTGGAACCGATGTCGATGATGCCGATTCTTCGGCTGTTGTTCATGGCTTTCTCCTCCTAGAGTTTTGCCGGAGCAAGACTTGATGCGTAACGAAAAAGATAAACTTATTTTAACATCGTTTGTCCAGCCTGCAAAACTTTGAAGAATGTGTTTACATCGGTTAAGAAATGTTTTGTACAGGGCCGTTTTCTTCGTTATGAGAATATTGGAAAGACAAAAATAGCATAATATCAAGTGTTTGAGTCTATACGATTCATCAAGAAATGACCATGGGATAGCATATGTTTATTGTGCTGATAATGAACTTTTATGTCCAAATTTGTTCACATCGGTAGATAAATCCTTTATATTAGACTTATGTGAAATCGAACGCAAAAGGAGAGATTAACTTGACTGCTACCAAAGGATTGGAAGGAATTGTCGCTACTACCTCTTCCGTTAGCTCCATCATTGACGGTGTGCTCACCTATCGCGGTTATAATATCGACGACCTTGCGGAGAATGCAACATTTGAAGAAGTCGTATATTTATTATGGTATGGCAAGCTGCCTAATCGCTCAGAACTGGACCGGTTGCTAAAGGATTTAAGTGAAAACGCTGCGATTCCTGCAGAAATCATCGACCAAATCAAATTATATCCAAAAAATGTAAATTCTATGGCTGCTCTGCGCAGTGCTGTTTCCAGCCTGGCTCTTTACGACGAAGAAGCAAATGATATGAGCAAAGAAGCCAACCTGCGTAAAGCGATCAAGCTGCAGGCCCAAATTCCGACGATTATTGCTGCGTTTGCCCGTATTCGTGAAGGGAAAGAGCCGATCGCTCCGAAGGCCGGCGTTTCCATTGCCGAGAATTTCTTATATATGCTAACCGGCAAAAATCCTGAAAAAATTGCTGTTGAAGCGTTGGACAAAGCTCTTGTTCTCCACGCTGATCACGAGCTGAATGCCTCCACTTTTGCGGCTCGTGTTACCGTTGCCACGCTCTCCGATATTTATTCCGGCGTTACTTCTGCGATCGGAGCGCTCAAGGGACCTCTGCACGGCGGAGCAAACGAGGCGGTTATGGCGATGCTGGAGGAAATCGGTACGGTTGATAACGTTGCAAACTATATCAATGAGAAGCTGGCTAACAAGGAAAAGGTCATGGGCTTTGGCCACCGCGTATATAAAAATGGCGACCCGCGTGCGAAGCATCTTCAGAAGATGTCTCAGGAATTGGGTAAAATTACAGGCAATTTGAACTGGTATAACATGTCCATTCAAATCGAGGAATTGGTTACCGGTCAAAAAGGCCTGAAACCAAATGTGGACTTCTACTCCGCATCGGTGTATACTTCACTGGAAATCCCGCGCGACCTGTTTACCCCAATTTTTGCGATCAGCCGTACTTCCGGCTGGACAGCTCACATTCTGGAGCAGTATGATAATAATCGTCTGATCCGTCCACGTGCTGAATATACGGGTCCTTTGCATCAAGTCTTTGTTCCGATCGAGAAGCGCTAATGATCGGAGATTGAAATTTTTGCTTGTTACCTAAACGGGCTGCTGCGGCGTCTTTTTTACCTCGGCTTTCATAGTAAGGCTTGAGACAAGCGCCGCGGCTCCCGTATATTTTTGAGGGTATCCCTAATTCTCGGGTCAGTGCAAACTGGCTCCAATTTTACGAGGAGGTTTATATATCTATGGTACAATTTGAACAATATGCGCAACCGACAGAAGGCGAGCGTATCACGATCACGAACGGTCAATTGAACGTTCCGAACAATCCGATTATTCCTTTCATCGAAGGCGACGGTACCGGTCCGGACATCTGGGCGGCAGCCCAACGCGTGTTGGACGCAGCGGTAGAAAAAGCGTACAAAGGCGAGAAAAAAATCGCGTGGTATGAAGTGTTTGCCGGAGAGAAAGCTTTCAATAAATTTAACAACTGGCTGCCGGCCGATACACTTACTGCTATTCGCGAATACATTGTTGCCATCAAAGGGCCTTTGACTACTCCGATCGGCGGCGGTATCCGCTCCCTGAACGTAGCTCTTCGCCAAGAGTTGGATCTGTATGTATGTTCCCGCCCGGTTCGCTACTTCAACGGTGTACCTTCCCCTGTGAAACGTCCTGAGCTCGTGGACATGGTTATTTTCCGTGAGAACACAGAGGATATCTATGCAGGGATCGAATGGGCTTCGGGCTCGGAAGAAGTGAAAAAAGTCATTGCGTTCCTGCAAAACGAAATGGGCGTGAAAAAGATCCGCTTCCCGGAAACGTCCGGTATCGGTATCAAGCCTGTATCTTCCGAAGGTTCCAAGCGTCTGATTCGTGCGGCAATCGAATATGCGATCCGGCATAACCGCAAGAGCGTAACCTTAGTTCACAAAGGTAACATCATGAAATTTACGGAGGGTGCGTTCAAAAACTGGGGTTATGAGCTTGCTGAACAAGAGTTTGGCGACAAAACCTTCACATGGGCGCAGTACGATAAAATTAAAGAAGAGCAAGGCACAGAAGCAGCAAACAAAGCGCAAAAAGATGCGGAAGCCGCCGGTAAAATCATCATCAAAGATGCGATTGCGGATATCGCTCTGCAGCAAGTACTGACTCGTCCGACTGATTTTGACGTCATCGCCACACTGAACCTGAACGGCGATTACCTGTCCGATGCATTGGCGGCTCAAGTAGGCGGAATCGGTATCGCTCCTGGAGCGAACATCAACTATGTGACCGGCCATGCCATTTTCGAAGCAACTCACGGTACGGCTCCTAAATATGCAGGTCTCGATGTAGTTAATCCAGGCTCCGTTATTCTGTCCGGCGTTATGATGCTTGAGCATCTGGGTTGGCTGGAAGCGGCTGAACTGATCTACAAAGGTATGGAAACCGCGATCAATAATAAAACGGTAACTTACGACTTTGCACGTTTGATGGAAGGCGCAACCGAAGTGAAATGCTCGGCGTTTGCGGATGAGATCATCAAAAACTTCTAAATCGATTGCACCTTGATCCCTTTCTAAAGGAGTAAATTGGGTTTTATATCCTTTGAACGGCGAAAGCTTGTCCGAGGATATGAACCCATCAACAATATAATTTCGGGAGGCAACCAAATCATGGCGATTCAACGCAAAAAGATTACGGTTGTAGGCGCTGGTTTCACAGGTGCAACTACGGCGCTAATGCTGGCTCAAAAAGAACTTGGTGACGTGGTATTGTTGGACATTCCCCAGCTTGAGAACCCGACAAAAGGAAAAGCGCTGGACATGCTGGAGGCTTCTCCGGTACAAGGATTTGACGCTAACATCATCGGTACTTCCAACTATGACGATTCGAGCAACTCCGATATCGTCATCATTACTGCAGGAATTGCTCGTAAGCCGGGGATGAGCCGTGACGACCTCGTGACTACGAACGCCGGCATTGTAAAATCCGTTTGCGAAAACGTCAAAAGAACAAGCCCGGAATCGATCGTTATTATCCTCAGCAATCCGGTAGATGCAATGACTTATGTTGCTTTCGAGACACTCGGTTTCCCTAAAAACCGCGTTATCGGTCAATCCGGTGTTCTGGATACAGCACGTTACTGCACATTCATCGCACAAGAGCTGAACGTGTCGGTTGAAGATGTCCGCGGCTTTGTGCTTGGCGGTCACGGCGATGATATGGTACCTCTCATTCGTTACTCCAACGTTGGCGGTATTCCGATCGAGAAGCTGATTCCTGCTGACCGCATCGAAGCCATCGTGAAGCGTACGCGCACCGGCGGCGGCGAAATCGTCAATCTGCTTGGCAACGGTTCGGCTTACTATGCGCCTGCGGCCTCACTTGTGCAAATGACAGAAGCGATTCTTAAAGACAAGAAGCGCATTCTTCCTTCCATTGCTTTGCTCCAAGGCGAATACGGCTATGACAACCTGTTCATGGGTGTTCCGACGCTTCTTGGCGGCAACGGCATTGAGAAAGTATTTGAACTGGAACTGCTTCCCGAAGAAAAAGCGGCGCTGGACAAATCTGCCGAATCCGTACGTAATGTAATTAAAGTCGTAACCAGCTAATTAAAAAGATTATACTTCAAACCAGCCTTCCGGCCCTTGCCGGAGGCTGGTTTTTTAATTGAAGTTTGATGAGGAGGGGCAGAAAATTCTGCCCTTCACTCTAGATTTGTGAAGTCGCCTTGAGGCGCTTTTCTCTTTAGAGACTGCTGCAAAGCTGAAAATCAGCGCAGCAGCGAGCGGAGACGCAAAAAGCCTCTCTGTAAGGTCGATTTTCAGCGTAGCGGCCCGCGGCGCGGTTTTTCTTGTAAATCCCTTATTGAAATTAATGGTAAATCATGTTACCATCTGAAATGACTGACTAGTCAGTCATAATATTTCAATTGCAAAATGTTTTCACAACATGTTTTTGCTATTTTATTTTTTATAGGGGGAAATGGCGTGGCAGCAGACAAGAGAGACAGCATTATTGAATCAGCGCTTAAGCTTTTTGAAGAAAAAGGCTACCACAGCACGAAAATTTCGGATATTGTGCAGAACGCGGGAATGGCGCAGGGAACGTTTTATTTATATTTCAAGAGTAAAGAAGATATGTTCCGCCAAGTGGCCGAGGCTTGCCTGGATGAAATTGTGGGCGCTTTGGCACAAGGGCCTTCAGTAACGGAAGGTTTTGATTTAGATCGAATGCTGTACCGGATCATCCGTCAAACGCTTGTTATTTACTATGAGAACCGGACGATTTTAAATATTATAAACCAGCATGGTTCCGCGTCTCCTGAGATAGCCGATATTTACAAGCTATTTTATGATAGAATGGCAAGCGTTATCAAAGGTAAGCTTGTACAGCTTCAGGCGTATCCGGGCTACACGGATGAACAGCTGGAAATGACCGCATATGCCAAAATCGGTATGGTAGAGTTGGCTGCGTACCAGTGGTTTGTTGAGAGGAAATGCGGTCCGGAGCACATTGACTCGCTCACAGAGGTATTGGTCGGCGTAAATATCAATTGCAAGCCGGGAACGGATGTGAAGGGGGGATGATCGGCAAAATCCTGAAGTATCGAAAAGTGACGCTGCTTTTTTTTGTCATGGCGGTGCTGCTTGGCATATTCAATATATCCAAGATGAAGCAGAGGGAAAATCCGGAGATTGATCTGACCGTAGCGGTCGTCAAGACGATTTATCCCGGAGCTTCACCGGAAAAAGTGGAGCAGTTCATTACCCGGCCTTTAGAGGATAAAATCAAGGAGATGAGCGATATTTCCGTGGTCAGCTCCACTTCGTCGGCGAACGTCTCGGTCATTCAAGTGGAGGTCAAAGCGGATACGGACATCAAACGGGCATGGGACACGCTGCGGCAGAAGGTGCAGTCCGCGTCAAGCGAGCTGCCTCAGGACGCGCATCAACCAGAGGTGAATGACGATCTCGGTAAGATTGCAGAGCAAATCCTCCATTTCGTGGTGGAGACTCCCGAGGAGCTTGAACCGCTCAGGCCGGTCATGGAAATGTGGAAAGAACAGCTTGGCACGGTTCCTGGCGTCAGCAATGTAGAGATCGTCGGCTTGCAGGAACAGGAAGTGGCTGTAACGCTGGATACCGACAAGCTGAACACCTTCCGGCTGCCTTGGGGAGTCGTGGCGCAGGCGCTTCAAAACAAACAGAATCGTATTCCATTAGGAATGGTCGATAAAGGCACGAAGCAATATTTCGTGAACATGAGCGGAGAATGGAAATCGGCGGAGGATATCGCAAATACGGAAATTTACGGTCTGCCGGGCGGAAAAACGCTGAGAATCGGAGATATTGCCGACGTCAAGCTGCAGCCGAAGAAAAGGGAAGTCAGCATCATACATAACGGGAAACCTGCGCTGGACTTGGTTATCAATGCGGCAAAGGGCGCGGATATACCGGATCTGCAAAAGCGGATTGACCGGAAGGTGTCCGAGCTAAAGCCGAAGCTTCCGGAGAATGTCGAGCTGCAATCGCTTTTTACCCAGAAGGAAAGCCTGGATCATTTGTTTAAAGAGCTGATAAAAGAGCTGTTGATCGGCATCATGGCGGTTATCGTCGTTTGTTCGATGGGTCTTGCGTTCGGGACCGCTCTGATCGTTGCGCTGGCCATTCCGATTTCGATCACGGTCGGCTTTATTCCGGTGGAATTTATGGGGATCGATTTAAACCAAATCACCATTGTGGCGATAGTGATTGTGCTGGGAATTCTAGTGGATGACGCCATTGTCGTCAACGATAATATTCAGCGCCGGCTCCAACTGGGAGATGACCCTCGGACTGCATCGCTTGAAGGAAGCCGTGACGTCGCCATCTCCATCCTGACGGCGACGATCGCCACAGCCGCAGCTTTCCTGCCGCTGTTCTTTTTGAAAGGAAATATCGGCAGCTTTATCCGTCCGCTGCCTGTAGTGATCTCGTTCACGTTGGCCGCGTCGATGGCCATGTCGCTTACCATCATCCCCATTTTCCGTACATGGGCAGCCGAACGCAGGCTCCGGCGCCGGAGCCTACAATCGACAGATGCCGTCGACACTTCCCGTAAGGCGCATGCCGATCCGGAATTACAGCAGGCTCCCGGTCTGCTCGGCAAACAGATCCAGCGGTTGAGTATGGTGTACAGCAAGCAGATTCACCGCTTTTTGCAAAGACCGCTGCTTACAGGAATGGCCGCGCTTTTGGTGGGAACAAGCGCCTTTGGTCTGCTTCCGCTGCTGGGTGTGCAGTATTTCCCGCCTGCGGAGAAAGAAGAAATGCTGATCGACATTAAGCTTCCAAAGAACAGGTTGTTTGCGGAAACCGAGTATACGGTATCTAAAGCGGCAGCTTGGGTAGGGCAGCAGCCGGGTGTACGTTTCGTCTCGTCGTATGCAGGCCGTTCCACTCCAAAGTTTTATTATTCCGAAGCCGATGTATCGGGGACTCATGTGGGCCAGCTATTCGTAAAGATTGATCCTAAGGTCATTCAAACGAAGGAAGTGGTTTCTGTATGGAGGGAAGAGCTCAAGGCGATGTTCCCGCCTGATGTGGAGATTACGCCGCGTGAGCTGGAGCAAGGTCCGCCTGTAGGAGCGCCGATCGCTTTGCGCATCAGCGGAGGAGAGCTGTCACAGCTTCGGCAAATCTCGTCGGACATCCAAGGCATGCTTGAGGAAATCCCGGGCACGGTCAGCGTATCCGACGACGTTGGAGACGATATGAACACGGTCGAGATTGATCCCGATCCGGCCAAGCTGAGTCTATTTGGAGTAAACGAGAACGATCTCTCCATGACCCTTCGCATTGCCACAGAGGGTCTGGAGGTGGCGGAGATGCAGAAAGGTAAGGATTTAATTGATGTGACTCTGTATGCTAAGAAGAAGACCCATGATCCTGTGGAAACCATGAAAGACATGTACGTGCCTGCGCTGCAGGGCGGCACCGTTACCATTGGTGAACTGGGTGTGATCAAGGAAAGCCGGATGATCCAAACCATACATCACCGCAACTTGACCCGTACGATCACGGTTCGAAGCTTTGTACAGGATCGTCTTGCGGATGACATTGTAAAGGAGCTTCAAGTCAAGCTGCAGCAGTATTCTCTGCCTGCGGGCTATTCCATCGAATTCGGCGGAGAAAACGAGGAGCGCAACGATGCGTTCGCTTCCATCGGAATGCTCTCTTTGATCGTTCTTCTTTTGATTTATGTGATTATGGTCATGCAGTTTTATTCTCTTTCCATACCGCTGCTGATTCTGTCAACCGTTTATCTGGCTGCCGGAGGAGCGGTCATCGGTTTGTTTCTGACAGGGTCGCCTATAGGGTTTATGGCGCTGATGGGACTGGTCAGCCTGGCCGGTATCGTGGTGCGGAACGGGATTATTCTCATTGAATTCATAGAACAGGCGAGGGAGCGCGGACTTCCGCTGTACGAGGCTGTGGCGGAAGCAGGGAAATCCCGTCTGCGGCCCATATTGCTGACGACGGCAACGGCGATCGGCGGCTTGCTTCCGATGACCATCATGGGTGGGAACCTGTGGCGGCCGATGGGCATCACCATCATCTCCGGCTTGCTTTATTCGACTTTGCTGACCTTGATCGTTGTTCCATCCTTGTTCGTGATACTGGCCAAGCGGCGGGATCAGAGGGCAGCCAAAGCGGGCATAAGCGAGCATGCGTAGCGCTGCCGGTTCATTTGCTTCAAGGCATCGCATTCCGTTATACTAGGAATAATCAAAAATAATGGAAAATTGGGGAGGCAACACGAATTATGCTGGATTTTATATTGTACTTGCATGTGTTAAGTGCGGTTATGATGGGGATTTACCTGCTGCTCCCGTTTCTGGCCCAGCGCGTTCAGGCTCTGGACTCCACAACGGCGCAGTACGGTTTTTTGCATGTGCTGTTCGCGATGAACCGCGCTGCGCAGTTTGCGCTGATCATTGCATTCTTAACCGGAGGCTATATGGTGAGTAAAGCTCCCTATTCCATACTGTGGATGGTGCTTTCAATCGTGTTGTTCCTGGCTATTGCGGCGCTTTCGGGGATCATGGGCAAAAGGATGAGGCTGGCCTTGGCCGAACAATCTGGCAGCACGATCCCCAAACAAATCGGCTCGATCAAGACGCTCAGCCTCATCAACGGTATTCTATTTTTCGTCGTTCTTACATTGATGAATTTTCCGTTTATGCGGTAAGTGCTGAACTTTAAAAGACCGGGTGATCATCATCCCGGTCTTTTTTCTGCACACATAAGGCGGGATTCCCCGGCCTTGGGCCTTGCATTACAGTTCATCCAGCGTTTTTTCCAAACTGGGGGCCATGTGCTGTAAAAAATATTGGATTTCCTGCATATTCATAGCGTCCATCGAAGCTTTGATTTGCTTCTTCGCCGTCGCGAACTCCCGGTTGCCTGCAGACAGCTCGGTGACGCATTTCAGATAGGCATCCAGAAGATCTGCGGCTTTGACGTATTTTTTCAACTCCGCGTCGGCTTCCGTCTTCATACCGATAAGCGGGTCATAGACGCTTCGAAGCGGCTCCGGCACCATGTCAAGCAGCCGCTCGGCGGCCAAATGCTCGATCTCGCGGAAGTTGGACAAAATCTTCGGATTGTGATGTTTTACCGGAGTCGGTATATCGCCTGTAAACACCTCGGTGGCATCGTGAAACAGGGCCATGCTGACCACACGGTCCGTCGGCACCTGCCGCTCAAATACCTCGTTTGCGATCGTGCACAAAACATGGGTCAATATCGCAACATGAAACGAGTGCTCGGCAACATTCTCCTTGACGATGTTTCTCATCAGACTCCAGCGTCCGATATACCGAAGCCGGTACATATAGGCAAAAAAGTGGCTGTCCATTCTATCATCATCCTAATAGAGAATAGCTTTCTATACGATTGGTCAAGCAGGCCGTTATGCTTCCGTTCCTGCACCGGAAATATGATCCTGAGAAGCTCTGCTATAGTAGGATTATACACGATTTGTCCGCTGATTGCTCGTCCGGATTCTCAGTACACCGGGGATGCGGCCTGATGAAAACGATATTTTGGTACCGGCGGTAATATGCTATTATTAAGAGAGTTGTGCAGTTTTATAATAGAAAGTTTCTTTTTACGAATCGAAAGGAGTTTTTCTACATCATGCAGCATTTTCAAGAGAGCATTTATAAACTGATCGTCGAAACGTCCACGAACCTTCCGGCCGACGTGCGCCAAGCGATTCAGAACGCCCGGGCCAAAGAAGACGCAGGCACGCGTTCTGCGCTATCCCTCTCCACCATCGCTGACAATATTCATATGGCGGAGTGCAACGTATCTCCGATCTGTCAAGACACGGGAATGCCGACATTCGTCGTACATACACCGGTCGGAGCTAACCAGATCGAGATGAAAAAACAAATTATAGCGGCGGTTGCCCAAGCTACCAAGGACAGCAAGCTGCGGACGAACTCGGTCGATTCCTTGACCGGGGCGAACAGCGGCGATAATGTCGGCCCGGGCACTCCGGTTATCCACTTTGAACAGTGGGAAAAGGACGTGATCGAAGTCAAGCTGATCCTTAAAGGCGGCGGCTGTGAAAATAAAAATATCCAATACAGTCTTCCGACTGAATTGGAAGGACTCGGCAAAGCCGGACGTGATTTGGACGGTATCCGCAAATGTATTATGCATGCCGTATATCAAGCGCAGGGGCAGGGCTGCAGCGCAGGCTTTATCGGAGTAGGCATCGGCGGTGACCGTACAACGGGTTACGAACTGGCCAAGCATCAGTTGTTCCGTGCTGTGGACGACGTGAATCCGAATGAAGAGCTGCGCAAGCTTGAGGAATATGTGATGGAAAACGCCAACAAACTCGGCATCGGTACGATGGGCTTCGGCGGTCAAGTCACATTGCTCGGCTGTAAGATCGGAGTCATGAACCGTTTGCCGGCCAGCTTCTTCGTATCGGTGGCCTACAACTGTTGGGCGTTCCGCAGACAGGGCGTGCTGATTGATCAAAGCACCGGCGAGATTACGGATTGGGTTTATCCTAAGGGCGAGGAGCTGCCGATGCAAAAGGACGAGCCGGCAGCCGCGGCGGCAGGCCAGCAGGAGCGCCGCGAAATCGTGCTGCAGACGCCGATTTCCGAAGAGCAAATTCGCCAGCTTCGCGTAGGGGATGTGGTCATCATCAACGGACCTATGCATACGGGACGGGATGCGCTGCACAAATATTTGATGGACCATGATTCTCCAATCGATCTGAACGGCGCTGTCATTTACCATTGCGGACCCGTCATGGCCAAAGATGAGAATGGCGAGTGGGTTGTGAAAGCGGCCGGACCGACTACAAGTATCCGCGAGGAGCCTTATCAAGGAGATATCATCAAAAAATTCGGTATTCGTGCTGTCATCGGTAAAGGCGGAATGGGTCCGAAAACGCTCAAGGCGCTTCAAGAGCACGGTGCCGTATATTTGAATGCCATTGGCGGCGCCGCCCAATATTATGCGCAATGCTTCAAAAAGGTGGAAGGCGTCGATTTCTTGGAGTTCGGTATACCGGAAGCGATGTGGCACCTGCAGACTGAGGGCTTTGCGGCCATCGTCACGATGGATTCCCACGGAAACAGCTTGCACGCTGATGTTGAGATGGATTCGCGCGATAAGCTGGCCCAGTTCAAAGAACCTGTATTCGCATAAAATCGTAAAGAACTTCTATACGGTTATAACCTATAAAGCCATGAGAGCCCCGGTATCTGTTATACTTGGGGCTCTTTATTATGACAGGAGAATGAAATAGGGCTGCGCCTCACTCATTCACAGGTTGGCCCCTTTCTTTACAAAAAAATAACTGGAGTTCCACTTCCGGAACAGGTACGATATAGAGTGATATGTCCTTTGGAAGAAATACACATGAATGAAATTTGCCCCATACAGGAAATTCTTTGTAAATGGGAGTTTTTTCTTGAAGCGTATGGCCTCGGCTGCGGGAGGATGACTTCATTGATGAACAAGTTCCGGACACGGTTAACCCTGATTTTTATTGCCTTGATCGGCTCTTCGGTGCTGATCGCGGGTATTTTTGTAGCTCAAATGATGGAGCGATCCCATATTAATACCCTTACTACTTATATGGAGCGGGAACTTCGCATCTTGCTGGTCACGATGAACTGGAACAGACAGGGTCCGGAATCCGAACAAATTCATTATTATTCGGATATGGCCGCTAAGCTTAAGAAATCGGCCGATGCGCGGGTTACCTTTATCCGTGCGGACGGCAAAGTGCTGGGCGATTCCGATAAAGATCCTTCTCAGATGGAGAATCATTTGAACAGGGAGGAAATTATCGATGCGGAATCGTCGGGAATAGGCTTTGTCACGCGTTACAGCAGCACATTGAACCGAAACATGATTTATGCCGCCGTTCCGGTCAAGGACCAGGGCCAAACGATCGGCTACCTGCGGTTAGCCATGAGTCTTGAAGAAGTGGAGAAATCGATCCGTAACGTTTGGCTTATGCTGATTGGCGGCCTTTTGACGGTGTTTGCCATCGCGGGCTTGCTCAGCTACCGTATCGCTTATGGCATTACCAGACCGATCGAGCTGATGACCAGTGTGGCACAGCAAATTACGGATATGAACTACAAGTATCGCGTACAGCTGAATAAAAAAGATGAAATCGGCAAGCTCGGCGATGCGATAAACCATATGGCGGATAGTTTGCAGCTGCAGATGAATCGCATTCTGGAAGATGAAAACCGGCTCAAAAACGTGCTGGAGAATTTGATTAGCGGCGTTGTCATGATCGATGGGGAAGGGAAGATTGTTCTGCTTAACCGGTCGGCTGAAGAATTTCTCGGTTTTTCCTCCAAAGAGCTGTTAGGGAAAAAGTTTGACGAAGCCAAGCAGCAGATCGAATTTACGCAGCTCATACAGGAATGTATCGATACCCGGGAAAATATTCGTGATGAAATGATCTTTTATTTTCCGGAAGAGCGCATACTGGAGATCAACCTGAATCCGATCTTTCAGTCGAATAACCAGTGGGCCGGGATGCTTATTGTTCTGCATGACATTACATCCGTGCGGAGACTGGAGAGAATGCGTTCCGAATTCGTGGCCAATGTATCGCATGAGCTGAAGACGCCGATCGCCTCAGTCAAGGGCTTTGCAGAAACGCTGCTCGCCGGAGCGCTCGATGACAAAGAGACAGCCAGGTCGTTTCTGAAAATCATCTTTGATGAAAGTGAACGGTTAAACCGGCTGATTGGAGATATTCTGGAGCTGTCCAAAATTGAGTCCAAACGGATACCGCTTCAGTTCTCTCCGGTCCATCTCGAATCGTTTGTTGAAAACTGCCTTCATGTGATGAAAACGGAGGCCGAGAAGAAATCGATCGAACTGAAGATGGAGGTGCCGGAAGACGTCTACATGGAAGCGGATGAGGATCGGCTGCGTCAAATTCTGATCAACCTGCTCTCCAACGGCATCAACTACACGCCTGAAGGAGGCAAGGTGAAGGTGAAGGTAGAACAGCTGGCCAGCGGTTCGGAGGCTGGAGAGGTGGACACGGTCCGGTTTACGATTTCGGATACGGGGATTGGCATCCCGAAGAAGGACCTGCCGCGGATATTCGAGCGCTTTTACCGCGTGGACAAGGCCAGGTCGAGAAGCTCAGGCGGCACGGGACTCGGGCTGTCGATCGTGAAGCATTTGGTTGAGCTGCACAAAGGCACGATCCGTGTGGAGAGCGAGGTCTTCGTCGGCACCAAGTTTATCGTTGAGCTGCCGTTAATCCAGTAACACCGGGAGCTTTACAAAATCTTAACAAAAGCTTCTTAACAATTTGTCAACAATTCATGCTATGATTAGTATGAAATATAGAATGGGGTTGGGGGTTTTCCCATGTCACATAAAATATTAGTCATAGAGGATGAGCCTACGTTAGCCAGATTGCTTTCTTATAACTTGACGCAAGAAGGCTATGATACCAAAGTCATCGATCATGGCAGCGACGGTTTGCAGGCCGCCCTGCATCAGCCGTTTGATTTAATTATTCTGGACATCATGCTTCCGGGCATGAACGGCTTTGAAATTTTGTCGAGATTGCGGCAAAAAGGAATTAAAACGCCCGTTATCATTCTGACTGCGCGCAACGCCGAAGAGGAGATTGTACAAGGGCTTAAATACGGCGCTGACGATTATATTACAAAGCCTTTCGGAGTAGCGGAGCTTCTTGCTCGCGTATCGGCGGTACTTCGCCGCACCTTGTCGGACGATGCGTTTGCGGACAAGTCCGGAAATGATGATAAAGTCATTACTGTAGGGGAGCTGAAGATTTATCCGGAGAAATACGAAGTGATCCTCCATGGCGAATCCATTCCGCTTAGACCCAAGGAATTTGAGGTGCTGCTTCATCTTGTGCAGCGTCCCGGTGTTGTAGTTACACGGGATGACCTGATGAATATTGTATGGGGCTTTGATTATATCGGAGGACAGCGGACTGTAGATGTACATGTCAGTTCGCTGAGGAAGAAATTGGAAATGAACCAGCAATCCGTCCAAATCGAATCGATTCGCGGTGTAGGTTACAAGCTTGTTCATGCGGCAGCTAAAAAAGGATAAAACCTGGAATAAAGGAGACTGGCATCGGGCCGGTCTTCTTTTTTTGCCTAAAATGGAAAAGACAAAATCGTATAAAAGTAGCGCCAGATATGAAATATCTTTTTGAGATCAATTTGTCTATACTATACTTCAGAGTTAATCAGAAGAACATTACGATTTGTGGAATCAGGGAGGTTGTTACAATGTCTAAAGTCTATAGAATCGGAATTATCGGTTGTGGCGGAATTGCAACCGGCAAGCATATGCCCGCTTTGAAAAATCAGCCCAATGCGGAAATGGTGGCCTTCTGCGATATTGTGGAAGAAAGAGCGCAAGACGCGGCTAAGAAGTTTGGGACGGAAGACGCCAAAGTATATACGGACTATCGTGAGCTGCTTGCGGATCGTTCCATTGATATCGTACATGTGTGTACGCCTAATGATTCTCATGCGGATATTTCCATCGCGTCCCTGGAGGCCGGCAAGCATGTCATGTGCGAGAAGCCGATGGCCAAAACCGCTGCCGACGCCAGACGCATGGTTGAAGCTGCAAAGCGCACGGGCAAAAAACTGACGATCGGTTATCAGAACCGCTTCCGTCCGGACAGCCAATATCTAAAACGCGTTTGCTCCGACGGTGAACTCGGGGACATTTATTTCGCGAAGGCGCATGCGATCCGCCGCCGCGCCGTTCCGACCTGGGGCGTGTTCTTGGATGAAGAAAAGCAAGGCGGGGGGCCGCTTATCGATATTGGTACTCACGCGCTGGATTTGACGCTGTGGATGATGGACAATTACAAGCCGAAGGTTGTGCTTGGAACGGCATTCCACAAGCTCTCCAAAAAAGAAAACGCAGCGAATGCATGGGGACCGTGGGATCCGAAAAAATTTACGGTAGAGGATTCGGCCTTCGGTATGATTATAATGGAAAATGGAGCAACGATCATGCTGGAATCCAGCTGGGCGATCAATATGCTGCAGACCGGAGAGGCCAAAACGACGCTGTGCGGCACGGAAGGCGGGGCCGATATGCTCGACGGGCTTCGGATTAACGGCGAGAAGCACAGCCGGCTCTACATGAATGAGATCCAATTGGATGCCAAAGGCGTAGATTTCTATGACGGCCAGACGGAAAGCCCGGCCGATTTGGAAGCGCGTTTGTGGCTGGAGGCCATTGAGAAAGATATCGATCCTGTCGTAACGCCAGAGCAGGCGTGCGTCGTATCCGAAATTCTCGAGGCCATTTACGAGTCCTCCAAGACCGGTAAAGCCGTATATTTCAACTAATGTCCAAAAACACCCTGTTCGATTTTTGTATCGAGCAGGGTGTTTTGCGTTGCAACCACGACCATACCATTGAAGAAACGCCGGGAATGGGATGTCCGTTAAGCCAAAATCACCCCAAGGGTGGTCGCGTCTCTCCACAGGCGCGACAGATGGATTTTCAGCCCAACAGACCGTTAGACCGACACTCTGTTTTCTCGTATGCTGTGTCCCTCGGACGCTTCTGGTGCAATGATCATCTCTTCGGGGTTTGGTTTCTCGATTACGCTTTGATCGAGTATCTCCGTCCCGTCGGAAATTTTGAATCGGTTGATTTCATCGAATAACTGCTGAGCGAGTGATAATATATCGTCGGATTGTGAAGCGATCCGGTGAATGGCCGAATCCTGATGCTGCGATGCCGAATTCACTTCCTCGACGCCGGCGGCCGTTTCCTGAGCGATGGCGGCAATGTGCTGCACGGAAGAGGCAAGCTTGCTGTTTTTGTCTTCTGCTGCGGAAACAAGGGTATGTATCTGTTCAATATGGTCTGAAAGCTCATCCATAGATAGTCGGATGTCCATAAACGCGTCCATGCTTTCGTTAATTTTGCCGGTCTGGTTCTCGAAAGAAAGCTTCATCTCGTTTAACGAAGCTTCCATCTCGCTTATTTGCGCCTGCAGCGTTTGCACGATCCGGGTGATTGTTTTGGAGGATTCGTTGGTTTGAGCCGAAAGCTGCCGCACTTCATCCGCGATCACGGAAAACCCTTTGCCGTGCACACCCGCTCTGGCCGCTTCAATGGCCGCATTCAGCGCCAGTACATTGGTTTGGGCGGATATTTCGGTAATGCTTCCGACGATTTTACCGATTCGGGCGGAGCTGCGGGATAAGGTTTCCATCGTCAGATAAACCTGATGCAGTACTTTTTCGGATTGCTCTGCGGCTGATTTCAACCCTTCCATCACTTGGGATCCCGTATGGGTATTGGATGAGGCTTCTTTACTCTTGCGCTGCATCATAACGGTATATTCGGTTATTTGACGTATTTCCCTGGTGGTTTCGGTAATAATATAGGCACTGTTTTCCGAGAAACGGGCTTGTTCCTCGCTTCCTGACGATATTTCCTGAATAGCCCGGACGATGTCCTTGTTAGCGGCCGCGGTTTCTCTGGAGAACTCGTGAAAGGAACGCGAATGTCTGGATAGGGATGAAGCAACGGTTTGAGTATTCGACAGCATTTCTTTGATTCGGTCAATCATCTCATCGAAGCTTTGACTGAGCCTGCCAAGCTCGTCGGAGGAGGATCTGTTAATTTTATGGCGGAGATCCCCTTCGGCAACCTGCATTACGGCATGCTGCAAACGCTGAATCGGCTTCATAAATGATCGGATGAGCAAAAATACGGTTATGCTGCTGATGATGGTAACAAGCAAGGTTGTGATAACGGCAAACCGGGCAGAATCATTCAATTGACGATGGGTACTGCTCACAGCCGTCAAGGCGTATTGATTGTAAGCTTCATTGAAGAGATCAACATGTTCAAATATGTAATCTTTAAACAGCTCTGATTCATTATGCGCGGATTTCAACTGTAGGTCCATCTCTTGAGGCTGGAGCGATGAGTTCATCACAATCTGCTGCGCCTTATCGAAAGTGCCTGCAAATTCTTTGGAGGTGTTCGTCAGCTTGGCGCTCCAATTGCGTTCATCCGCGTTGGATGCGGTAAGAGCCATCCTTTCCACCGACCGCAAAAATTCCTCTTTTTCCTTATTATATGTATCAATCAGCTCGGGTTTTTTGGTCAACACATAAGCCGCATAGATGGAAGCCAGCGAATTAGCCTGTTGCTTTAACTGCAGAGCCAACTTTTGTTTATCCGTCTGCTCGTTCTGATATTGGAGATGCTGCTTGATGCTGTCTACTTGCCATAGATTAAAGACCGAAACTCCGGCAAAGAGAAGCGTAATAAAAGAAAATGTCATAATCAGCTTTGTTTTCATAGATAACCGCACATCTCTGATGCTTTTTAGTCTCTTCATAGTACCCTCCATATATCGGTTGTCTTGTGTATATACTACGAATGTACTATGGAATAATTAAATCCAGGTTCGTACAATGTAAATCTTTTGTAAAACCTGACGAAAAAACGCTGATTTCAAAGGATGGTATCACCGTCCATTTCATAGATTTCGATATTTTTTACATTCCGTTAACAAATCTTTGAACTGACGAAAACAAAAGGGGCGTAACATGGTCATTGTGAACGACAAACAAAAATTATGAGGAGTGGTCATGTTGTTTAAAGGTTTTGCACGTAAAGGTACACTCGCATTATCTTCTATCGTTTTGGCATTATCTCTGGCCGCATGCGGAACACAAACGGAAAGCCAGCCGAACCAAGGCGCGGCGCCATCTGACGGTAAAACAGCTCCTGCTCCGGAAGGCCTGAAAGGCGAAATCAAAATCGACGGCTCTTCCACAGTGTTCCCTATCTCTCAAGCCGTAGCTGAAGAATTTATGAAAAAGCATAAAGACGTAAAAATTACGGTAGGTGAATCCGGATCCAGCAACGGAGTCAAGAAGCTGCTTGCCGGGGAAATTCATATCGCGGACATGTCCAAAAAATTCAAGCCTGAAGAATTGGAAGAATTGAAGGCAAAACAAAACACGGAAGCTGTTGAAATGCCGATTGCTCTTGACGGTGTCACGGTTGTGGTTAATAAGAAAAATACCTTTGCCAAAGAAATGACAGTGGAAGAATTGAAGAAAATCTGGTCCAAAGACAGCCAGGTAAAAAAATGGAGCGATGTTCGTCCTGAGTGGCCGGATAAAGAAATCAAGCTGTATGGTCCCGGTACGGCATCCGGTACGTTTGAGTTCTTCACGGAAGCGATCAATGGTAAAGCGAAAGAGTCCCGTTCGGATTATACGCCTTCCGAAGACGACAATGTATTGGTTAAAGGCGTACAAGGCGACGAATTTGCAATGGGTTATTTCGGTTTCTCTTACTACAAAGCGAATGAAGCTACTTTGAATGCTGTAGCTATTAAGAAAGACGCTAACTCTCCTGCGGTAGCACCTACCAAGGAGACCATCGAAAATATGACTTATGCTCCATTGTCCCGTTATCTTTATGTGTACCCGACGAAGAAAGCCATCGCCGAGCCTCACATTAAAGAATTCCTGAAATACTATAACAGCGAAGAAGGCGCTAAAATGGTTGAAGCAGTTGATTACATCAGGCTTCCTCAAGATGTTATCAATAAAAACCTGGAAGCACTGAAGTAAACCATCAAGCAGAATGATTTTGGTTTAAAAACCGCGGCACCTAAGCGATCATATGCGCAGGAAGCCGCGGGTTTGCCAAAATCATTGCTTTACACGGGGGTTAAGCTATGGAAATGAAAACACCGAGAGTGAATTACAAAAAGAAAAAAAGTATGATTTCGTCGGACGTGCTAATACCCAAAATATTAGCTTTTTTTGCTGTTATCTCCATTCTTACAACAGTAGGTATCGTCTTGATTCTCGTATTCGAGTCGCTCGGTTTCTTTAGAGAAGTCCCATTTTGGCAGTTTATTACCGGGACGGAATGGACGCCCCTTTTCTCCGATCCGAAATTTGGAGTACTGCCGCTTGTGACAGGAACCCTGCTTGTCACCTTGATTGCAAGCATCGTGGCGATTCCGATCGGACTGGGGAGCGCGATTTATTTAAGCGAGTATGCGCCGTCGAAAGTACGGAATATCGTAAAGCCGATTCTGGAAATATTGGCCGGTATTCCTACGATCGTTTACGGTTTTTTCGCATTAAATTTTGTAACTCCGGTATTACAATTCATTATCCCGCAAACGGAAATCTTTAATGCGCTCAGCGCGGGCATTGTCGTGGGGATCATGATCATTCCCATCATTTGCTCCCTCAGTGAGGATGCTATGATGGCCGTTCCTAATTCGCTCCGCAACGGCGCTTACGCGCTGGGGTCTACAAAGTTGGAGGTTGCCCTTAAAATCGTAGTGCCTGCTGCCTTGTCGGGGATTATCGCTTCCTTCGTGCTCGGCCTGTCCCGTGCCGTAGGGGAAACGATGATTGTCACCCTGGCCGCGGGAAATTTGGCCCAAATGGCTTATAATCCTTTGCAAAGCATTCAAACCCTTACTGCTTATATCGTTTCTGTCAGCTCGGGAGATACAAGTTACGGTTCTGTAGAATACATGACCATTTATGCCGTAGGGATTACCTTATTTGTTATGACACTAGCGATGAATATTCTGGCGAGAACGATTTCCAAAAGGTTCAGGGAGGAATACTGATGGCAACGAAAGAAAGCATGCAGCATGTCGCTCAAAGGAACAGAAAAAATAAGTTCTTTCATCAGTTGTTTTTTGTCTCCACCTGCTTTGGGATTTTAGCGCTCGCTTTATTGTTAATACAAGTGATTGTTCAAGGGGCGGGGTGGCTGGATTGGCAGTTTTTGACGAGTTATGCATCCCGAATCCCGGAAAATGCCGGGATCAAGGCCGCCTTGGTCGGCACATTCTGGTTGATGATGATCACCGCGCCGCTGACATTCATTATCGGTGTCGCGACCGCAATTTATTTGGAGGAGTACGCCAAGGATACGCGCTTCAGCCGTCTGGTTCAAACGAATATCGCTAACCTGGCGGGCGTCCCTTCGATCGTTTACGGATTGCTTGGATTAACCGTGTTCGTTCGGATGCTCCAGCTGGAGCGCAGCTTATTGTCCGGGGCGCTGACGATGACGCTGCTGGTGCTGCCCATTATCATCGTCGCATCCCAGGAAGCGATCAGAACGGTACCTCAATCGCTTCGCAATGCCTCGTTCGCTATGGGGGCCAACCGTTGGCAGACGATTGTACGGGTTGTATTGCCCTCCGCACTTCCGGGGATATTGACCGGATCCATTCTTTCGATGTCCAGGGCGATTGGAGAAACGGCGCCCCTCATCGTCGTCGGAGCCGTTGCTTACATCGCTTTTTTGCCTAAATCGCCTTTTGACAGCTTTACGGTAATGCCGATTCAAATTTACAACTGGGCAAGCCAACCGCAAGCGGAGTTTCAAAATGTGGCTGCGGCCGGCATTATTGTCCTGCTGATCATGCTGCTTAGCATGAATGCATTCGCCATTTATTTACGCAATAAATATCAGAAGAAGTTATAAACCAACGGGCCACAGGAGGAAAGCATGATATGTCCATTGTAAGCATCAATAAATTGAATCTGTATTACTCCGAGTTTCATGCTCTGAAGAATGTCGATATGGAAATACAAGAAAATTCCATCACCGCCTTTATCGGCCCGTCCGGCTGCGGGAAATCCACGCTGCTCCGTACATTAAATCGCATGAATGATATGATCAAAGGCATACGTATAGAAGGAAACGTAATTATCGACGGCCAGAACATCTATGATCCGGACGTCAACGTAGAGCTGCTGCGCAAAAATATAGGCATGGTGTTTCAGCAGCCTAATCCTTTTCCCAAATCGATCTACGAAAATATTGCTTACGGTCCTCGCATTCACGGCATCAAGGACAAGGAGCAGCTCGACCACATCGTCGAAAGCAGCTTGAAGGCGGCCGCGTTATGGACCGAAGTCAACGGTAATCTGAAAAAGTCCGCCTACGGCTTGTCGGGGGGACAGCAGCAGCGTCTATGCATCGCCCGGGCGCTGGCGGTAAATCCCAGGATTCTGCTCATGGACGAACCGACGTCCGCGCTGGATCCGATCTCTACTTTGAAAATTGAGGAGCTGATCCGTGAGCTGCGCGATAAATATACGATTGTTATCGTGACTCATAACATGCAGCAAGCGGCGAGAATCTCGGATTATACGTCCTTTTTCCTGAATGGTGAAGTCATCGAATCCGACCAGACGGAAAAAATCTTCACGACGCCGACGGACCAAAGAACAGAAGATTATATTACCGGCCGTTTCGGTTAATCGATCATTCTATAAAGGAGCTGCTTTTATGGATACAAGATCCAATTTTCACCAGGCAGTAGAAGAGTTGCAAGAGGATTTGCTCAAAATGGGCGGGCTGGTTGAAAACCACATCTCCCTGGCGGTAGAGGCTCTGGGAGCAAGGGATGAACAGCTGGGAAGAAGAATCATCGAGCAGGACGACCGGATCGACGAACTGATGCTTCGGATCGAGGAAAATTGCCTGCGTCTGATTGCGCTGCAGCAGCCGATGGCGAGCGACCTGCGGATTATCGGTATGGCGCTCAAAATTTCGACGGACCTTGAACGAATTGGAGATCATGCGGTAGATATCGCGAAAATTGCGATCCGCATGTCGGGAGATGCGCTTGTGAAGCCGCTTGAAATCATCCCCAATATGGCACTGCTGGCGAAGGATATGCTTCATGAAAGCCTGCTGGCTTACACTGAACGGGACATTCACCGTGCCGCCGCACTAGCGGAAAAGGATGATCAGGTCGATAAGCTCTACAGCTCCGTAGTTGATGAAATCATAGGGATGATGAATAACGACCCCGGCCGCAACCGCCAGCTGTCTCAGTTGATGATGGCTGCTCTCTACCTGGAGCGTGTAGCGGATCATACGACGAACATCGGAGAAGGCGTTATCTATATGGTGACTGGGAAACGTAAAGACTTGAATATTTAGCGAAATACAGCCGGATTTCCGCGGATGCGGAATCCGGTTATTTTTGTTCAATGGCGTCGTGGCCGCGCATCCATCTGTACTAAATTTTAACATTCCGATAGCCCGAATTTAACATGGGGTTGAAATTCCTATGCTATCTTAGGAATAAAGAAACCGGATAAGTAGGGATGCCCATGCCAATCGACGCCATGCCCGGATTTGATAATGAAAATCGGGAAAACCTGCGTACAGAGCTGCTGCATATTATACGGAACCAAACCATCAAGTCCGTTTATCAGCCTATCGTTTCGTTAAGCGAGGGAATCGTCATGGGATATGAGGCGCTGACCCGGGGACCGGAGCACTCTTCGCTCCATTCGCCGATTTCCTTATTTGCTGCAGCCAAAGCGGAGGGCTTGTTATATCCTTTGGATAGGCTGGCGAGAGCCAAGGCGATTGAGGGAGCTTTCACAAAGACGAAAGAGCAGCTCCTGTTTCTCAATGTATCGGCAGAAATTTTGAATGATCCGGATTTTGTGCCCGGAAGAACACTGGAGCTTTTGGAAAAGCGGGGGCTATCTCCCGGCCAAGTGGTTTTTGAGATTACAGAACGGAGCTCCATTGAAGATTTTGAATCGGCCAAACAAATTCTCGGCCACTACCGGCAGCAGGGCTACCGTATTGCGATCGACGATGCCGGAGCAGGCTATTCTTCGCTTCAAGCGATCGCAGAGCTGCAGCCTGATTTTATTAAAATGGATCGATCTCTCGTACATAACCTTCACTTTAATAAAACGAAAGAGTACATTCTTGAGACGATGCTCACTTTTGCGCAGAAGCTGGGCATTTACTTGATTGCTGAAGGAATAGAAACGCGCGAGGAACTGATGAAGCTTACCCGCATGGGGGTACATTACGGGCAGGGCTACCTGCTGGGGCATCCCGGGCCGGAGGAGGCTGTTTTGCCCCCGGAGCTGACTGATCATATTATGATGCATCGTAAAATTGTCGAGGCAAGCAGTGTCTGGACCATCGGAGACATTTGTGTGCCGTGTCAAACTTTTGATTACAGGGATCCCATTTCGATCGTTGCGAATTATTTTAAGAACCATACGGATGCGGCGGGTGCCGTGATCGTTAACGGGCAAACGCCGGTCGGCTTGATCATGCGCGACAGGCTGTTTCAACAGTTGGCGGGTCAATACGGCTATTCTTTGTTTTGGAACCGGCCGATCGATCAGCTGATGGACGCTCAACCGCTCATCGTAGATGAGCAAGCCCCGGTAGAACAAGTATCCCAATATACGACCTCTCGCGATCTCCAGACTTTTTATGATTTGGTCATCATTACATCCGGGGGCCGGGTAAAGGGGACGGCCTCCATACGTTCCATTCTGGAATGCATCACTACCGCAAAGATGGAAAGGGCGAAAGTGGCTAACCCGCTCACCGGTCTGCCCGGGAATATGCAAATTCACCGGGAGATCAACAAGCGGCTTCTCGACCACAAGAAGTTCTCCGTCATTTACGGGGATATTGATTATTTTAAATGGTTTAACGACCGGTACGGATTTCACCGAGGGGACCAGCTTATCCAGTTTACTGCCGATTGCATTCAACAGGTGATTGGCCTGCTCGGCCATCCTTATGATTTTGTAGGTCATATCGGGGGCGATGATTTTATCGCCATCACCGGGAGCGAGGACCCTGAAAAGCTTTGCGAAGAGATGCTTCGGCGTTTTGATCTGGGGGTCAAAGCATTCTATGACTATGATGACTGGACTTATGTCGAGGACCGGCATGGCAGACGTCTGGAGAGCGAAGGGGTTACTCTGTCGCTATCTCTTGTGATCTGCCATACGGGTGCGGGTGTAAGCCTGGAGCAAATTTCCCGTACGGCAGCCATGGTGAAGAAGCGTTCGAAGGCACACCGCGGCAGCGTTGTTGTTTGCGATTGCGTCGGTATGCCGTTCACAAAGAACCGTGCTCAGGAAAATAATTCGGACAATTGATCCAACCGCTTGATCAAATACACTTTACGCTTCCCCAGCCGCTGCTGGGTTATTTTTTTGGCATCGGGACCTGCTGCGGAGCCGGATGTGCTCAGCCATACGGCGTCCAGACCCGCTTTCACCGCGCCGCACACATCGTGTCTCCAGGAATTGCCTACCATCACGGCTTGTTTGGGGGAGAACTGCATCGTCTTTAGAGCTTTTTTGAATAGATAAGGAGCCGGTTTCTTGTCGGCCGGCTTTAGCGCAGTAAACACATGCTCGGGAGGAAAGAACGTACCGATATCGAACCGTTTCAGCATCAGCAGCACCTCGGAACGCGGGCTATTGCTGATAATGGCAAGCCGGTAGTTTCGAGACAGACGCTCGAGCACCTCCCGAGTATGCGGAGGCATGGTTTTGGCTTCAACCTGAAGCCGCCTGATTTCCTGAATGAACCCGCGCTTCATAGCACCGGATACTGGTATGTCCATCGCTTCCATGGCTTCTTGCAAGCACTGCTGCTGAAGCTCGTCAAGCTGCTGGAAGGTAATCCTGGACTTTTTTCGTTGCTGCCACCTGGTGATGTACTGGGTCCATACTTGCTCTGCACTTGGTTTTTCATCCCGGGACCATCTGCCGATGAAATTTTCCCATACACGCCGAAACCCATCCTCGAAGCTTAAATTTTGCTGCACCAGCGTTTGGTTTACATCGAAAAAAATAACGCGTTTGCCAATAAGTCGTACCGTTTCGTTCATAGACGGTTCCTCCGATCTCCCTTTCACGCTTTGAACGTGCCATTCGTGCAGACGGGTAGGGATCAAAGTTAGTACATTTTATGCGGCAAGGAAGGAACACACACCCTTTTTTCGGGAAGGAAGGTAAGGTTTTTTTCTATGGCCGTCCTATGCTATCATGTAAGAAGCAGATAGTTTCACGAAAATGGGGTGTAGTCTTTGTCCAAATTGATTTTGATCGATGGCAACAGCATTGCGTATCGCGCATTTTTTGCGCTGCCGCTGCTCAGCAATTCCAAGGGATTGCATACGAATGCGGTCTACGGCTTTACGACGATGCTGTTGAAGCTGATAGAAGAACAAAAACCGACGCATTTTCTCGTGGCATTCGATGCCGGGAAAACGACGTTTCGACATAAAGACTACGCAGAATACAAAGGAGGAAGGGAAAAGACGCCTCCTGAGCTTTCCGAACAGTTCCCTGTGCTGAAGGAACTGCTGGAATCGTTTGGCATTCGCCAATTTCAAATGGACGGCTATGAAGCCGACGATATCATCGGCACACTGACGCGTACCGCAGACGAGCAGGACGGTATGGAAGTCCTGGTAGTGACCGGGGACAAAGACATGCTGCAGCTTGCTTCCGACAAAGTGAAGATCGCGCTGACGCGCAAAGGGATCAGCGAGGTGGAGCTGTACGATCCTGCCCATATCGAAGAAAAATACGGGCTGAAGCCTGCTCAAATCATTGATCTTAAAGGTCTCATGGGCGATGCCAGCGATAATATTCCCGGCATTCCGGGTGTGGGCGAGAAGACGGCTCTGAAGCTGCTGCACGAATACGGCTCGGTCGAGAAGGTGCTTGAGAACGCGGCGGGCATCAAGGGGAAGCTGGGCGAGAAGGTCGCCGCTCACGCGGAGGATGCGCGGATGAGCAAGGAGCTGGCGACGATTTTCCGCGAGGTTCCGGTGGAGATTCCTTGGGACGATCTGGCATACGGCGGGTATGACGGACAAGTTTTGGGCGACATGTTCCGCAAGCTGGAATTTAAATCGCTGCTGGAGCGGTTGAATCTGCCCGGCGGAGGAAACCAAGCCGCTTCTGCGGACGCTGAAGCCGAGGCCAAGGCCGAGGCCAGGATTCAGTCGGTTCAGGTGACGCCGGACAGGCTGGGAGAGCTGGTCGAAGCGCTGCCCGGCGTTCGGGCGCTGCATGTCGAGGTCATAGGGGATAATCCGCATACGGGGGAAGTGCTCGGCTTGTCCTTTTATACCGAGTCGGACTCCGGGACGGATCCGATCGGCTATTATTTGCCGTTTGAGCTCCTTAAACAGGAGGCTGAAGAGGCTGAGCGTGTGCGCGCATGGCTGGCAGACGAGAAAAAGTCCGTCGCCGTCTACGATCTGCACCGCGCGCTGGTGGCTCTCTTTTGGCAGGGGCTGGAGCTGCGGGGGGTCAGCTTTGATGTGCTGCTTGCCGGTTATTTGCTCGATCCGACGGAATCTGCGCTGACTTTACACGGACTCACCGCCCGGTATGGCTTGACTGCCATCCCCGCCGATGAGGACGTTTTCGGCAAAGGCGCCAAATTCAAGCTTCCGGAGGCGGATGTTCTGTTAAGCTTGATGAGCCGTAAGGCATTGGCGGTAATGGAGCTGGCCAGGGCATTGCAAGCCGAGCTGGAGGCCAGCGGGATGAATGAGCTGTTTCACGAGCTGGAGCTTCCTTTGGCGCTGGTGCTTGCCTCGATGGAACGCAAAGGGATTAAAGTGGATGTGGAGGAGCTCCAAGCTTACGGTGCCGAGCTGGGCAAACAGCTTGAGAAGATCATGCAGTCCATTTATGACGAGGCGGGGATGGAGTTTAACATTAATTCTCCAAAACAGCTTGGAGAAATCTTATTTGAGAAGCTTCAGCTGCCGGTGATCAAGAAAACGAAAACGGGCTATTCCACCGACGCTGAAGTGCTCGAAAAGCTCGAGCCTTATCATCCGTTGGTCGGACATATACTCCATTACCGGACGCTGTCCAAGCTCCAGTCCACCTATGTGGAGGGCTTGCTGAAAGAGGTGCGTCCGGATACCGGGAAAGTGCACACTTATTATAAACAGACGATTGCGGCGACAGGCCGTCTAAGCAGTCAATATCCGAATCTGCAAAATATTCCGATCCGCCTGGAGGAAGGGCGTAAAATCCGCAAGGTGTTCAAGCCCTCGGAGCCCGGCTGGCGTATTCTGACCGCTGACTATTCGCAGATCGAGCTGCGTGTGCTCGCCCATATTTCCCAGGACGAGAAGCTGATCGAAGCGTTCCGGCAGAACATGGACATTCATACGAAAACAGCGATGGATGTATTCGGCGTACCGGAGGATAGTGTCGATTCGAACATGCGCCGTCAGGCGAAGGCCGTGAACTTCGGCATCGTTTACGGCATCAGCGATTATGGTTTGTCACAAAATTTAAATATCACCCGCAAGGATGCGGCGAAGTTTATCGAGCAATATTTTGCCGTCTTCCAGGGGGTTCGCCGATATATGGACGATATTGTCAAGAAAGCCCGCGAGGATGGTTTCGTTACGACCCTTCTTCACCGCCGCCGGTATTTGCCGGAAATCAAGGCCTCCAATTTCAATCTCCGTTCGTTTGCCGAGCGGACCGCGATGAATACGCCGATCCAGGGCACCGCGGCGGATATCATTAAGCTGGCTATGGTGCAGCTGGACAAGCGGATGAAAGAAGAGGGAGTACGGAGCAGACTGCTGCTTCAGGTGCATGACGAATTGGTGCTCGAGGTGCCTGAGGATGAGCTGGAGGTCATGAAAAAGACGGTTGCCGAAGTGATGGAAAACGCAATTGAGCTCGACGTGCCGCTGAAGGTGGATGTAGATGACGGGGCTAACTGGTACGAGGCGAAGTAATCTGCAAGGAGGGAAGACAGCATGCCGGAGCTGCCAGAGGTAGAAACGGTCCGAAGGACGCTGAATCAACTGGTGATCGGCAAGACGGTGGAACGGGTTTCGGTTAAGCTGCCGCGAATCATTCAGTATCCGGAGGACATTGAGAGATTTCAACTGCTGCTCAGAGGGGAAACCATTCAGTCCGTCGAACGCAGAGGCAAGTTTTTGCGGTTTATGTTCGACCATTATACGCTGGTCTCGCATCTTCGCATGGAAGGCAGGTACGGTGTGTATCGCAGCGGGGAGCCAGAGGAACGGCATACCCATGTCGTGTTTTATTTTACAGACGGTACCGAGCTGAGATATAAGGATGTGCGCCAGTTCGGGACAATGCATCTTTACCCGAAGGATCAGGATTTGCAGGAAGCCCCGCTGAAGAAGCTGGGGCTGGAGCCTTTGGACGAAGCATTTACATTCGAGGCTTTCCGGGACCGGATCGGGTCGCGTCCGACCAAAATCAAGCCGCTGCTGTTGAATCAGGAATATATTGTAGGGATCGGGAATATCTATGTAGACGAATCGTTGTTTCTGGCTGGCATTCATCCCGAAAGGGAGGCCAGAAGCTTAAGCCGGCATGAGCTGGCCAAGCTGTATGAGGCGGTTGTGAGGACCTTGAAGGAGGCAGTGGCTGCAGGCGGCTCTACCATCAAGTCCTATGTGAACGGCCAGGGCGAAATCGGTATGTTTCAGCATCAGTTCAAAATGTACGGCCGAAAAGACGAACCTTGTTTCCATTGCGGGCATAAAATCGAAAAAATGGTTATAGGGGGACGAGGGACCCATTATTGCCCCAAGTGCCAGCCTCTAAAACGCAGGAGAAGCAAAGGGGCTTTAAAACGCTAAAGTACGCGGACCATGGGAAGAATGCCTGACATGCACCCTCCGCCCAGACCTTCCATATAGTAAGAAGTAAAGTCGATCTGGTTAGGGAGGGAAGGGCATGCTGCCTGTCGTCTCATTGATGCTTCTGGCGTTTGCCGTTAGTCTGGACGGTTTCGGAGTCGGCGTGATGTACGGGCTTCGTAAAATCCGCATTCCGCCTATGTCCATTGCTATTATTTCATTTTGTTCCGGCTTTATTATTTACATGTCCATGCAGGTCGGCGTGCTGATGAGTCAATTGATTGACCCGGCGGTCGCCAGATACGTCGGAGCTTTTATTCTGATGGGCATTGGCGTATGGGCGATATATCAGATGTTTTCAGATAAAAAGGAGGAAGAGGGAAAAACGGAGGCGGCAAAAACGCCCGGGGAAATGGAGTCCGGGACTGCAGGGGCCAAAGCCATATGGTATATCGAACTGAAAAGGCTGGGGCTCGTCATTCAAATCCTGCGCACCCCGTCCATTGCCGATGTGGACCGGTCAGGGATCATTTCGGCTTACGAAGCCGTACTGCTGGGCGCCGCATTGTCGCTGGATGCGTTCGGCGCGGGCATCGGGGCGGCACTGCTCGGATTCACGCCGTGGCTTACCGCTGCCGTTATTGCACTGGCCAGCGGGACGTTTCTCGGGCTTGGCCTGCAGATCGGCTTCCGGTATGCTGAGCTGAAATGGATTCGCAAGCTTTCCGTTTTACCCGGATTTCTTCTGATCTTCATGGGCATTATGAAATTGTTGTGATCATTATTTTGATTTAGGGGGAAACCCATTGAACATCGGATTAACCGGGGGCATTGCCTGCGGCAAAAGCACTGTCGCTTCCATGCTTGTCCGCCGCGGCGCGCTGTTGATCGATGCGGACCGCATTGCCAGGGAAGTGGTAGAGCCAGGCACCCCCGCCCTTACTCAAGTTATCGAAAGATTCGGAGCCGATCTGCTGCTGGAGGACGGTTCCCTGGACCGGAAAAAACTCGGGGAGCGCGTCTTCGGGAATACGGCTGCGCTCAAGGATCTCGAAGCTTTGCTTCATCCGCCGATTCGGGCGGCTATGCGCGAGCGGATGGAGGCATACGAGACACAGCATCCGGACAAGCTGGTCGTCGTAGATGTGCCGCTTTTGTACGAATCCCATCTGCAGGCGATGTACAGCGAGGTGATGGTCGTCTATGTGCCACGGCACGTCCAAATGGAACGTCTGATGAAGCGGGACGGGTTAACCGAGGAACAGGCGAACAAACGGCTGGATGCGCAAATGCCGATCGAGAAGAAAAAAGAACTGGCCGATATCGTTATCGATAATTCGGGCACGATAGAAGAAACAGAACAGCAGATTGAACAATTTTGGTCGGAGAGGGGACTGTCATGAGCTTTTTGCGCAAAAAGCGAGTCTTCGCCCTGCTTCTGTTGACTTTTTTGCTATTTTTGTTTCTGGGCACGAGTGTATTGGGACGTATGTTGTATCCGATCCATTATGAAGAGGAAATTCGCCAAAGCGCAGAGAAGTATCAGCTTGACCCTTTGCTCATCGCTGCCGTTATCCGGGTAGAAACCAACTATAAGCCTGACGCGACTTCCAGTAAAGGTGCGCACGGTCTTATGCAATTGATGCCGGATACATCGGAATGGATTATAGAGAAGGCTCCTTTTCCGGGTGAATTCAAAAACCGCTTGGATGATCCGGCCGTCAGCATTGAACTCGGTTCATGGTATTTGAACTGGATGTTTAAGCAGTTTAACGGCAATACGTTTGCCGTCCTTGCCGGCTACAACGCAGGACACGGTATAGTGAGCCGTTGGCTGCTGGAGGGAAGATGGGATGGAACGCTCGACAATACGGATCAGATTCCTTATGGCGAGACCAAGCGTTATGTGCAGCGTGTCACGTATTATTATGACAAGTATTACAAAACCTATGCGGAGGATTGGGGAATCCGTTAATATTTTGGCTTATAGCAATAAAGAAGCGCCGGACAAGCTCTCCTTATGGGGAGTTTGTCCGGTCTGCTTCTTCTCGTATGCTTCAAAACGTGTTATTATTTGAATTGACCAGCGATTTGCTGCTCGGCGATTTGCACCAGGCGGCGCGTAATGTGACCACCGATCGCACCAGTATCACGAGTAGCCATATTACCGTAATAGCCATCTTGAGGAATGGCAATACCCAGTTCCTGAGCTACTTCGTATTTCAATTGATCCAGAGCGGCATTTGCTTGTGGTACTACCAATACATTGCTGCTGCGGGATTGACCTGCACCCATGTCTGTTCACCTCCTTGTCGTTGGTAAACCTATTATGTGCGTTTACACGAATCTCATGTCAGGGAGCTGTTGGGAATTATGGAAAGGAGAAAGGCCGATGAAATGCCCATATTGTGATTATCCCGGCACCAAAGTGTTGGACTCGCGTTCCGCAAACGAGAATAAATCGATAAGACGCCGCCGGGAGTGCGAGAAGTGCCAGAAGCGGTTCACTACGTTTGAAATGGTGGAAGAAACGCCGTTGATCGTCATTAAAAAAGACGGCAGCCGTGAGGAATTCAGCCGGGAGAAAATGCTCCGCGGGCTTATCCGCGCTTGTGAGAAACGACCGGTATCCGTAGAAAGATTGGAAATGATCGTCTCCGAGGTCGAAAGGCAGATCCGCAATACCGCCCAGGCGGAAGTAGACAGCCGCGAAATCGGCGAGATCGTCATGTCCGAATTGTATCCCGTTGATGAAGTAGCCTACATTCGTTTTGCCTCCGTTTACAGACAATTTAAAGACATTAATATGTTTATGAAGGAGCTGAATGAATTGCTCTCCAAGCACCATGTTGGCGGAAACGGCAGCGTAAATTAATTTTAATAAAAATGTTGACAAGCCCCATCCCGATGTGCTATCTTTAATTTTGTCGCCGCTGGAGAACAAAATGATAACAATATCTGGGGGCCTCAGCGCAGCCGGGAAAACGATGTTGTCTGGTACATTATCTTCTCATAAAAAACGACAGATTATCATCGCAATGGTTTCGTAATTTATGGGGTCACGGCTCAGTTGGGAGTTCGGGCCGAGCGAAGACGCCGCTCAAAAGTGGAACAACTTCATTCTTGATATTTCCTTAACCGAAAATTCCTGGGGAATTAGCTCAGCTGGGAGAGCGCATCGCTGGCAGCGATGAGGTCAGGGGTTCGAACCCCCTATTCTCCATACACCTTAAATTCAAACGGCAGAGATGCCGTTTTTTATTTTGATTTGTTTTGTACCGACACATGTAGAATGCGTAGTATCAACATATCGTGTTGATAAATGACGGGACACCTAAACCATATACTTTAGTGGAGTGAATATGGTTAGGGGTTCGACCCTCCACTATAAAAGCTCGACCTCATATGGTCGGGCTTTTGATTTGCTCGAAAATGTACAATCCATTTAACTTTTTATCGCTATTTGTAGTCATCATTAGGGACATTAATCCTATTTTCTAGTTCCTTCTTATGTTCAGCAAAACATTGTAGTTAGCGTTAAATAGGGCTAAAAGAATTAGTACTTTTTGCAGGAAAAACAATGAAAACGTCGAAATTTTGGAATGTTTGATTAATTTCCATTAGGAGGAACAAGATGGAACTCATTGAAATATCAAGACCTGCTCGTCCTCAAAATGGCGAGATCCTTTTTGGCACTCCGATCCCTCCTATTGATAAATTACGAATTATGGATCGGCTACACTAAGTTGGACAGAAAAAATAAGGGATTGTAGAATAAACCTATCATCCTAAGGAGCGGATCTCTACAGTGCCAAAACACCAACGACGTACCTTTACCTCAGAATTTAAAAAACAAATGGTGGA
>NZ_JALJRM010000024.1:0-78899 GCF_024519685.1 Paenibacillus sp. Pae15
TCGGAGTCACGGTTTAATAATCTATCATATTCGATTTCGTTTTGCAAGTCTTTTGTTTTCCATGCTTGGGATCGTCCGCAAGCTCAGAGAAACCGTCTGACTTGTACCCTGTCTGCCTCGCAGCAGCTCAGGATTAGTAATTTATCATACTTACTATCCCGATGCAACAGTTATATTTTCCAACCTAGATATTTGTATCATATTATCCAATGTTTTGGTGCTCGTTCAAAATAAAAAAGCACCGCATAGGTGCTCTGCTCTCCGTTCCGTCGGACGATGCGGCGAATCATGCTCTCCTCCGAGCGCCTAAAAGGATCCTGGGTGTACGCACACGTCGCTATGTCCCGAGGCCGTATAATCATTTATATCACTGCATGCAGTGCCTTCGCCCCTTACGGTCACCGGCATAAGCGCCAAAAGGTTCCGCGATGTCCCTGCCGCCTCACGCAAGAAACCGCCGCTTCTTCTGCGGCGATGTGCCACCAATTCTCCCATGATGCTCAGCGTGATTTCTTCCGGCGTCCCGGCCCCGATATCCAAACCGATGGGGGAAAACAGCCTGTTCAATCTCTCTTGCGTCAATGTCACATCGTCGGACCGGAGGCTCTTTACGATTTTGCGGATGCGGCTTCCCGAGCTTAAACCCCCAAGATAGGCGATGTCTTCATGACTTTTTCCGATACAATAATCTTGCCGTCGTCAATGGCAACCGCCCTATCCTTGTAAATCCGCCTGTCCCGGTCTACGGTGATCACATAATCCGCATGAACAATCAACAACGAAACTTGCTGCAATCTTCATCTCATTCGCAATGGCAATCAACCCAAAACAAAAACCGGACTCACCAGAAATCAACATTCATGTTGACTCCGGCTGTCCGGTCGATTCTTTCCAACGTTAAAGTGATTCGGTTATTCGATTTTTCTCCTGTCATTCCAACTGATGATCTAAGAGATATTAATATAATAAAAAGGAATAATTGTCATTTTTTTGTTTTCATCTGATGAGACGACAGATTTCGTTTTCCGGCCGGCGGATGGAGTGAAGGCTATTCGCCGGTCATGCGGCAGGGCGTCCAAACCTGCGCAGCTTCCCAAAAACGCAGCAAAGATACTTTCATAATCCTTAAGAGGAATTACTTATTTCTACGTCGAATATTGTAGATTGAGGTGAAAACAATGTCAGATACCAGAGCTCTTTATTCCGATACGGAACTATTCGCTGCATCATTGTTTCAGTTGAAAGTATCCGTCTGGGAACGTACCGCTGATGATATTCCGGTGAGAGTCGAGGACGGCGGAACCATTGAACGGATTACGCCGATTAGCGTTAAAATAAACGGGACCAACTATGTGCGAAGCGACTGCGAATTTCGAGTTTCCATGAGCGATATTAGATCGTAAGGTTCAGCTTCAATTTAAGATAAAGGATGTGGCGAAAAGATGACAGGACAATCTTTATTATTAATCGACGGATTTAACTTGTTGAGCAGAGCGCATTTTGCCACCTCATATAACCGAACCGATGACCAGTTAAAAAATAGCAAAGGCATGTACACCAATGCATTAAGGGTGTTTTACCAGAAAATATTCAACCTGATCAGGGACCACAGGATTACTCACCTCTCCGTGGTTTGGGACGTGAAAAGGGACGAAACCGCAAGAAGGAAAAAGTATCCGTTTTACAAGGCCACACGGTTTGAACTCCCCGAACCTTTGATCCATCAGTATGAGACGTGCAAAGCAGCATCGGATGCGATAGGGATTCATCAGATTTCATTGTCGCCTTACGAAGCCGATGACCTGATGGGGGCTCTGTCGAAAAAGTGGTCTGGCGGAGATTGCTACATATACAGCAATGACCATGATTTGTTTCAATTATTGAGTGAAACGACCTCGCAAATTATTGCGGGCAAACAAGGAGAATATGTTTACTCCTTGAGCCATTTTCAAGCGGATTATGGAATCGCTCCTGAACAATGGGTAGATGTCAAAGCGCTGCTTGGCGACAGCAGCGACAATATTCCCGGTTGCCCGGGGATTGGCGAAAAATCTGCTCTGCCGCTGATTCAGCATTATGGATCGCTGGAGCGAATCTATGAAAATATCGAACAACTGGAGCCCGGCCTGTCCCGGCATAAAAAGAAATTGATTCAAGGCAAGGAAACCGCTCTTTTAAGCAGGGAGCTGTCGCAAATCACCTGCGATATTGCAGAGCTTGATCCGTTGTTGATGGATGATCTGAAAGTAAGCATACGTAAAGATGTCCTTGGCGAATGGCTGCAGCAAATGGAACTGAAAATCAGAATAGATTCGTATGGCGCTTAGTAGCGCCCGGGCTTTGGGAATAAACAAGAGCTGTCCGCCGGCCATTTTCATGGCGACAGCCCCGCAGCTTATTGTTTAATCGACCATTCGTTTACATCATAATGCATGCCGTAGATGGTGCCGCCTCGCCCTTCGATGGCTTTATTCAGCGCAATCAGATTTTTTTCGGAGTAGATGGTGACAAGCGGAACATCTTCCTGAATCAGGTTTTGCAGCTCTTTATATATGACAAACCGTTTGTCCTTATCGATTTCCTTCATGCCAAGCGCTATGTCGGCAACAATACCGGGCTGGCGATCGGAGCGTGCTTGGGAGGTTTGATCGCCTCGATTTCGTTTCCGTTGACTTATGCCGTAACGTCAATGCCGACATTCGCTTTTGCCGTGTTCCTGTTCTTCTTCATGACATTCTCCGCGCAGGATGAGATTCCTGCGGAAAACGCTGCGGCGGCGCATGCCAAAAGTGAAAGCCCGCTGCGTGATTTGACCCGTTTCCACATATATTTGTTCTTGGACTCGGCGCGTTGTTTTATTATATGTCATTTACGTTCTGGAGCAACGTCATCGCGCCTTATTTAACGGAGCAAGGATATCCCTTGGCCATGTACAGTTTATTGTGAAGCGTAAACGGAATTGTCATTTTCGCCGGACAGCCGGTAACCACCCTGATCAAATCCACGATGGCCAGTGCGGTCTGTTATACGTTGGGGCTGGGCTTCATTTTAATTTTTTCACGAGACCTACGTGTTTCTGGTTTTCGGCATGATCGTGTGCACGATCGGAGAAATGCTGCTGCTTCCTGCGATTCCGACCTTTTTCTCCGAACGCACGGGCAAATCCGCGCCTTTCTATATGGGGTTGTCCGACGGTTTCGGCAATGTGGGCAGAATGACCAGACCTACCATCTACGGCAATGTGTATGATCATTGGGGGCGTCCTGCCGGTGATTGTGATCGGGACCCTCACTTCAGCCGTTTCGCTATTGTTTTTTTTGATGCACGCTTCGCTGCACAAACAAAGTAAGGAAAACGTCAGCAAAGGGCAAGTCGCGACCTATTGATTCCATACCGTTAAGAAAAAAATTCCTTGCCGGAACGAACCGGCAAGGAATCGCCTATGTCAAACCTCTTGTTTTTAAAAAATGTCCGATCCGGCGAACAGCCTCGATCAGCCGCTCCTCTTCTTGAACCAAGGCTATGCGTACATAACCTTCTCCTTCTTTGCCGAACGCATCGCCCGGAATGACCGCAACACCGGCCGAATACAGAATTTCCCGGGAAATTTGTCGAGAAGTCCATCCGTCGGGAATCCGTGCCCAAATGAACATGGTCGCTTTCGGTCTGGCAATATCCCAGCCTGCCTCGCGCAAACCGTCAATGACGATGTCTCTCCGTTTCTCATACATTTCCGCAACCGAACGTCTATCCGGGCTCATGTCCTCCTCCAAAGCGGCAATGCCCGCTTGCTGCACCGCCAAAAACACGCCATAATCGATATTCGATTTCAGCACGCGCAGCGCCCGAACCGTATCGGACTGTCCGACCATGAATGCAATGCGGCATCCGGCCATATTAAAGCTTTTGGATAGGGAATGGAACTCCACGGCCACGTCTTTCGCGCCCTCGACTTCCAGAATGCTGGGCGGTCTGAATCCGTCAAAAGCCATCTCGGAATAAGCCAGATCCTGGACAATCAGCAGATCGTGCTTTTTTGCGTAATCTACCAGCCGTTCAAAGAACGGGAGCGTTGCAACGGCAGACAACGGATTGCTCGGGTAATTCAGCAGCATAAATTTGGCCTTCTTTGCCGTTTCCTCAGGGATATCCTCCAATTTGGGGAGGAAGCCGTTCTTTTCACGAAGCGGCATAAAGCAAGGCTGTACGCCAGCCAATACCAGGCTCGCCCCATAAATGGGGTAACCCGGATCGGGAACCAGCACGGTATCTCCCGGATCGGTCACCGCCATGGCAAGATGGGCGAGGCCGTCCTGCGAGCCCATAAGGGTGACGATCTCGCTTTCCGGATCCAGCGTCACGTTGAAGCGGTGTTTGTACCATTGCGCAACCTTCCGCCTGAACTCGGGGCTTCCTTCCGATGTCGGGTACCCATAAAGCTTAGGGTCTGCCACAGCATCCGCAAGCGCCTGCATCACCCTTGCCGAAGGAGGACGATCCGGACTTCCGATGCCCAAGTCGATCACATCGACGCCGCGGGCTGCCACCTCTTTTTTCCACTGTGCCACTTCAGAAAAAATAGCCGAACCCAGTTCGGCCAAACGTTTCGATTCCAGTCGTTTCATACGGAAAACCTCTTTTGGTATAAGAATAGATCTAAACATGTTAGCCTCGATCAAGCAAATGACCTTTAAACCGTCAGGCCGGAAAACCGATGCACAAGCGACATCATGGCGATCAGAAACGCGGCAAGCAGCACATATGCAATACCGAATTTCCAGCGGGAAGCGGCGGGCACTTCGTAATATTTGTCATTTTCATAATGTGTGTAATCGATCCGGCAGTGGATCATCAGATGCAGCCCGTCTTCCTTCTGAAGATGCTCCAGCCGCGTCACGTACGCCCTCTGGATGATGCCTTGGCTCATCATCGGCACCGTACCTTGAAAATCAAGGCTGTCCCAAAGCACCTTCACGTACTGCTGCCCATCCTCCAGACTGGAATACGTGATGAAAGGAAGTTCCCTTTTGTGCTCCGTTCCGGGAATGATGTATCCCTGGGCAATTAACGGCTCTGCCGGAACGGAAAAGCTCGCGGTCACCATGCGCTCCTCGCCCCGGTTGCGGTTTTTGACATACTTTTTGTAAAGGTCGTAGGCGAACATCGCCCAGATGATGAAAAATAAAATCGAACGCAAATAGATGATAATGACCAATCCGCCGATCAATCCGACCAGCCAAAGCCAACGGGTAACGGCCGTGGCGATGCGTCCTCCGTCTAACGGATGGATCGGCAGCAAGTTGATCAGATTCAGGAAAAACCCGACGTAGGCCACAGTATAGAGCAGCGGATGATCCAGCGCATAAGCCGCTCCAAACACGGCAACAGCCCCGAGCGTCCCGAGCGTCGGACCGCCAATCGCTACATAAGCCTCCGTCTCCGCATCTCTCGGGTGTCTTTTCATATTGATCAATGCGCCGAGAAAAGGAATAAATACGGGGGCCGTCACCGGTAAGCCTTTGCGCTTGGCGGCCCATACATGACCCAACTCGTGGACAAGGAGCAAAAGCACCACGCCTATGGCAAAGCCCCAAGGGTAGATCAAAGCATAGGCTCCAACAGAGATGAACATAGAAACCAACGCCCCGCCGGCTTTACCGAATTTCAGCAGCGAAAGCAGGCCTTTGCCTTTGGTCAGAAGGAACGCCGCCGCGGCCCCGATATACCACAGCCAATTACCTTTGTTTGTATTACGACTGGGCTGCAATCCTCGATCACCCTCCTTTTATGCTTCCGCCCGGCCCCACACCTCGGCATACATTTCCGGTTTGAACCCGACCGTTACTTTGGAACCGTCGGTCACTACCGGGCGCTTGATCAGCTTGCCGTTGGACGCCAGCAGCGCGATCTTCTCCTCGTCGCTCATGGAGGGAAGCTTGTCTTTCAGTTGCATTTCCTTGTAGACTTCTCCCGATACGTTGAACCACTTCTTGATCTCCAGGCCGCTTAAAGGAATCATTTCCTGCAGTTGCGATACGGTCGGAGGCCGCTCTACGATGTGAATGGCTTCCACATCCCATCCTTGCTCCTTCAGCCACTTTAATGCGTTGCGGCATGTGCCGCATTGCGGATATTGATATACGGTTAACTTGTGCTTGCTGCTCATCTGCTCCATCCTCGTCCCATGGTATAGATTTTCTTTACTTTACATTATACCGATGTTGGCAGCCCGCCTGCAAATCAGCGGCGGCAAGCCCGTAGTTGAAATCAGACGACGCAATACCGATAATGGAAAAGAATACCGCAACTTTCCCGGATTCATTATCTGCGTCCTGCCCGGTTATTCAGCCGTTCTTACGAATTTCCAAAAGGAGATACGACATGATTATTTATTTTATCAAACTGGTTTACAGCCTGCTCATTCCGCCCGGCATCTTTGTGCTTTTATTAGGGCTTGCCGCATTATGGCTGTATTATCGCTGCGGCCGCAGATCGTGGCTTATTCCATTGGCCCTCGCTTTCCTGCTGTACTTGTCATCGATCCCGCTGATCGGCGAAGCGGCCCTTCGGTCGCTGGAAGATCGCTATGCCCCGCCCGCATCCATAGAAGGAGACACCTACGTCGTACTCACCGGAGGAGCCATCGCAGGAACCCCGGACATCGACGGTACAGGACATCTGAACGGCTACACTCTGCATCGGGTCGTATCGGCTGCGGAGCTGTACGCCCGGCATCCGCTGCCGGTTCTCATTTCCGGCGGCCAAGTGTTCGCCGATACCCCTAACGAAGGTCAGCTGGCAAAGCGCAAGCTGATCGCCTTGGGCGTGCCCGAACAGGCCATCCTGCTGGAGGATCGGAGCCGAACGACGCAGGAAAATGCCCGGAACGCCAAAGAGCTTCTGGAACGGCAGGGATTGACCCGCCCTGTACTGATCACCTCCGCTTTTCACATGTCAAGGTCCATCAAACACTTTAAGGAGCAGCAGGTGGAGGTTATTCCTTACCCGGTTAACTATCTGGCAGGCAATACCGGCGGCGGGTTATCGGGCCGGTTATTCGTACCGTCCTCTGCCGCAATGAATCAATTGCAATTAGTGGTGAAAGAGTACTTGGGCATGCTGCAGTAGCTTTTGCGGTACGCAAAAAACCGCCGGTTCTTTACGAAGAACGGCGGTTTTGGGCTTTATTCGTTTGATTCCAGTCTATCCAGGCACTGCTGTATGTCCGACGGCAGCGGAGCATGAAATTCCATCCATTTACGGGATATCGGATGGGTTAACCCGAGCACAGCGGCATGCAGCGCATGACGGCCGATGAAGACAGACGTTGACGGTTCCTCCGCTTCTTCCAAACCATAGAGCTTATCACCAAAGAGCGGGTGTCCCAGATGCTTCATATGAACGCGGATCTGATGGGTACGGCCTGTCTCCAGCCATAGACGAACCCACGTCGCATTCCGGAAGCGGCGTTCTACGCGATAGTGCGTTACAGACGGGTAACCGGTGTCGGTGACGATACGAAGATGCGGCGACAGCGGGTCGCGATCGATCGGCGCATCGACGGTTCCTTCATCGAGCGCCAGCACACCATGCACCAAGGCGACATACTCTTTTTTCAACCCGGTGGTCTGCATTTGTTCGGAAATTTGCTGGTGTACATACGCGTTTTTGGCAACGGCCAGCACCCCCGACGTTTCCTGGTCGAGACGGTGAACGGGACGGAAACGGAACCTTTCCCCTTTTTCCAACCAATAGTGAACCACGCCGTTGGCCAGCGTTTCCGTGTAATGTCCGTGCGTCGGATGAACGATTCGGCCGGCCTCTTTGTTCAGCACCAGCAGCTCCTCGTCCTCATAAAGTATGTCGAGCGGGATCGGTTGGGGTAATATGTCATCTGACGTTTCCACTTCCATGCGGGCTTCCACCCTGTCGCCCGCCCGTACTTTGACATCGATATACCTGCGCTCTCCGTTGAGCAGAATGCCCTGCTCCGTCATCTTCAGCCGGGACAACAGCTTGCGGGAAATCCCCATCCTTTGCTGCAAAACCGTCCGGAGCAACATGCCGTCATCCTCCGGCGGCACGATGTACTGAAGAGGTTTGTAATAGCTTGTCATTTTCGGCGGAACACCTTGGCGCTGCGCGCATATTCCACATCGGGAATCCCTGCGCGGCTGTTGGCCGCCCGGGCCACGGTAAAGAACAAATCCGACAATCGGTTCAAATAGCGGCGCACTTCTTCATTGATTGGCTGTGTACGGGCCAGCGTCACCACCCGGCGCTCTGCCCTGCGGCAGACGGTCCGGCATACATGCAGCGCGGAGGAAGCCCGGCTTCCCCCGGGCAGAATAAACCGCTGAATCTCCGGGGCCTCCGCATCGTACTTGTCGATCCATGTCTCCAGACGGTCCACCATCTCCGCCGTCACCTTATAAGGACGCAGCTCCTGCTTGAGCAGAGCCAAATCCGAGCCGCAGTCGAACAGCTCATGCTGAATTTCAAGCAAATCGGCAAGCAAATCCTGATCCCGCTCCGGGTCAAGGAAACCCATCGCCTGTCCGACAAAGCAGTTCAGCTCATCGACCGTACCGTAAGCCTCCACCCTTGCGTCATCTTTATCCACGCGTCCTCCGATCACGCCGGTTTGACCCGCATCGCCCGTCCTCGTATATATTCTCATCCGCTATCCCTCCTTGCGATCTATCATCTCATACAACCGGTCCATATCCAAGTGCTGCCTTACATGCGCCGCCAGCCTGTCAAATGCGGCTTCACGACGCTCCTGAAAGCGAAGCTCCGCCGGCACCGGCTCCAGCCCTTTACTTTCACGAATCCGGTTTAACCAGGCCCTGCGGAAATCGTCATTATGCAAAATACCGTGCACATACGTGCCGAATCGGCGGCCGTCTCCGTTCACGACCCCATCCGCGGCAGGCTCCGTATCATCAGCGGCCGGCAGCAGCAAAAAAGGATGCTCGACCGGTTCAAGAAACGAAGTTTGGCCCATATGTATTTCGTAACCCGTAATAGGAAACCGCTGTCCCTGCCGGGCGTACAGACCCGTTGTTCCTTGAGCTTGCACCGTTCTCTTCTCCCGGGCAAAGACGGTTTCCGTCGGAAACAGGCCCAGTCCCCTCAGCTCCGGCTGATTCGATTCCACCAGTTCCGGATCCAGCAGCCTGCAGCCGAGCATCTGATAGCCTGCGCAAATGCCGACGATCCACCCGCCGTTCTCGGCAAAATCCACCAGCTTCCGTTCCAGTCCCCCGTTTCGCAAATAAAGAAGGTCGTCGACCGTGTTTTTGCTTCCCGGCACGATCACTGCATCCGGTTCGCCGAACTGTTCCGGCGTCTCCACGAACCGCAAGCGAACGTCCCTCTCGTACTCCAGCGGATCTACATCCGTGAAATTGGATATGCGCGGCAGGCGAAGCACCGCAATGTCCAGCATGCCGGGCTGCTTCTCCCCGATCTGACGTTCCGCCAGCCTCCGGTCCAATGATGCGGAATCTTCATCTTCAAGTTCAAGCTGGGGCAGATAAGGAATCACGCCCAACACGGGCTTCCCCGTCCGTCGCTCAAGCCAATCCAGTCCGGGCTTCAGCAGGCTAATATCCCCGCGGAATTTATTGATGATAAATCCTTTGACACGCGATCTTTCTTCCGGAGTGAAGATCTCGAGCGTGCCTACAATCGAAGCGAATACCCCTCCGCGGTCGATATCCGCCACCAGGAGCACAGGCGCATCCGCCCAGCCCGCCAGCCGCATGTTGACGATATCGCGGTTTTTCAGATTGATCTCGGCGGGGCTTCCCGCCCCCTCAATGAGGACAACGTCGAAATCCCTGCGCAGCCGGGTCAGCGCTTCCTTTACAACCCTTTCCGCCTCAGGCAGGTATTTTTCCCGGTACGTCCTGGCGTCAAGATCGCGGAAAGGCTTGCCGTGCACGACGACTTGGGAGATCATGTCCTTTTTCGGCTTCAACAGGATCGGATTCATATCCGTCGTCGCGGGAATGCGGCAGGCATCGGCCTGCATCCCCTGCGCCCTGCCGATTTCTTTGCCATCCGGCGTGACGTAGGAGTTCAGCGACATGTTTTGCGATTTAAACGGCGCGACGCGCCGGCCATCCTGCAGCAGGATACGGCACAGCGCAGCCGTCAGCAGGCTTTTGCCCGCATCCGAAGACGTGCCTTGGATCATGAGTGTAGGAGCAAGCCCGCGATCAGGAGTTCCCACCGCGGCAGGCACAGCATCCTCGGTCTCCGCCGAGCCCTGCAGAACGCTCAAAGCTTCGGTTAAACCGGCCAACAGCTTTTCGTTTTGTTCCCTCAGCTTGACCGCTACTCTGCACCAGGTTTCGTCCAATCCGGCAAAAAGCGACGCATCGCGCACCAGAATCCCTCTTCGTCCCATCTCGGCTTGAAGCGCCTGAACCGTAAGGCCGAGCGGCCGAAGCGAGAAGAGAATAAAATTGGCGTCGCTGTCAATCACCCGGAGCCCCAGTTTCCGGAGTTTTCCGGTAAGAACCTCCCGCTCTTCCTTCAGCCATTCCAGCGTGCGCACCGCGTATTCCCGCTCCTCCAGCACACTGCTGCCGATCCACTGCGCCAAAGCATTCACGCTCCACGGTACCTGCAGCCGCTTCATCAGGCGAATCCGTTCGGGATTCGCTACAATATAGCCGAGCCGGATACCGGGGATCGAATAAAATTTGGTCATGGAACGAATGACCATCAGGCTGGAGCTCTCTGCTGCCGTACGCGTCAGCGTAAGCTCCTCCTCGCGGGGACTAAAGTCAAGAAACGCTTCATCAATAATGGCCGGAATGCCGCCTGCCGCCAGCCAGGACACGATTTCCCCAGGCAGCAGCCGCCCCGTAGGGTTGTTCGGATGCCCCAGAAACAGCAAGTCGCACAGGCTTGCCGCCTCTTTTACATCGGAAAGCTTAAGTTCATATCCCGATGCCTCGGATAGCGGAATATCGTACACCCGCCCGCCGATTTTTGCCACAGCTTCTTCATATTCTCCAAAAGACGGCCTCGCAAGCCCTGTCAGGCCGGGACGCAGCACCCGTACGGCCAGATCGATCAGCTCCGCCGCCCCGTTGCCCACCAGAATGCAGTCCTCGTCCACCTTATGCTTTGCCGCCAGCTTGCGCGTCAGCTCTCTCACAGCCGGATCGGGATAGTTCACGACTTCCTTCCACCTGCTGCTGAAGATGAATCCCACCGTTTCCGGAGGCCCAAGCGGATTCATGTTCGAGCTGAAATCGAGAAACTGATCCTTGGGCATCCCAAAGGTTTCCGCCGCCGTCCATAAATCACCGCCGTGTCCGTATCGCTCCAGCATCCATTCATTCCCCCTGTCCCGTCATCAACACAAGCAAAAGAAGCAGCAGCACCTCCAGCAGCTCGTTCATAGCCCCATAGGTATCTCCGGTCAAACCGCCCAGCTTGCGATGAATGTACTCGCTCATCAGATAACCGCCGCCAAGAGTCAATCCCGCAAATGCCAGCATAGGCCACAGCCCCCCTGCCAAGTGCAGACCCAGCGCCCGTGCGGTCAGGAGCACAGCTGCGGATAATAGTGCAGCCAGCGCACTATGGGCCGCAATGTGCTTCCATCCGACGCCGCGGTAAAAACTCCCCATACCGCCGCCTTTTTCCTGCCTCGCATAGGGCCAGCCGGCAATCGCAACCACCATATACCACCGGCTCCACAGCAAAACCATCGGCAGCAGCAGCCAGCTCAGCGTCCCGGTGCGAAAAAGCTCCTGCAGCAAAGACCATTTCAGAAGCAGCACCAGCGCGCATACTACGACGCCCATAGCGCCGACCCGGCTGTCCTTCATGATCTCCAGCATCCGCTCGCGCGAACGGTGGCTCAATATGCCGTCCGCCATATCCATCAGGCCGTCCAGATGCAGCGCTCCGGTCAGCAGCACCCAGGCCGAAAGCAGCAGTGCGGCGGCGGGAAGCGGAGGCAAAGCCATATACAGCAGCTTCCCCGCACCCATCAGAAGAACTCCGAGCACCAAGCCGACCAAAGGATAAAAAACGACGCTTCGGCGAAACAAAGCGTCATTGTAATCAAGCTTCACCGGCACGGGAAGACGGGTCAGAAATTGAAAAGCAGCCGCACAGGCCGACCCCCACGTTATCCATAAAGCCAAAAAAGCCCGCACAGCAATCCCCCCGCAACCAGATAACTGACACCGTACAATATCCCGACGGTTCGACGGATGTCCTCTCGCTCCCGTTCTCTGAGCGGCCACCCCATCCGTGCCCGCTCGCTCGTGCGGCCGTGGTAAACGTTCACTCCGCCAAGCTCGATACCCAGTGCTCCAGCGACGGCCGATTCCGGAATGCCGCTGTTCGGACTCGGGTGAAGCCGGGCAAAGCGCACAATCGAACGCGCGGCTCTTCCTGCACGAAGCCCGGGGCTGAACCACGCAACCATCACGATCAGCAGACCCGCCAGCCTTGCGGGAATCCAGTTCATCACATCGTCCCAGCGGGCCGAAGCCCATCCGAAATGAATATATTTTTCATTCTTGTAGCCCACCATCGAGTCGAGCGTATTGGAAGCGCGGTACAGCATCGCCAATGGAGCGCCTCCCGCCAAGGCATAGCAAACCGGAGAAATAAATGCATCCACAATGTTCTCGGCTACGGTCTCGACCGCGGCCCGCGTAATTTCAGGCTCGTCGAGCTGCGAAGTGTTCCTTCCGACAATGAAGCCGACCTGCTCTCTTGCCTCATCGATACGTCCTTCGCTTAAAGGTTTATATACCGCCATCGCCGCGTCCTTCAGCCCCTTGACGGCGATCGTAGTCGAGATAAACCAGGTGCTGGCGGCATAACCAACCCATAGATGTACTTGATCCGCCAGCCATACCATAAGCCAAATGCTTCCGGCAGACAGACCGATCGTCAAGAAGGCCAGTACCGCTCCGCGCAAACGGGCACGGCGCGCCTCTGCGGCCGATTCACTCTCCTGTTTCACCGGAATCGGATACAGGCGGTTTTCCAAATATGCAATCAACCGCCCGATCCAAACGACCGGGTGTGTCAACCAACGCCATGCGGGGTCCCCGATGACCCAGTCGATCACTATCGCCGCAAGCACCATCCACATCAACTCTTGCAAACTATAAAACAGCAAGTCCGTTCCTCCGCACCGTACTAATAGTGAAACGCCCGGCTTTTCAGTTCCACCGGAATTCCCGCCGTGACCAGAAACACTTGGTCGGCTATGCGGGCCAGCCGCTGATTCATTCGCCCGGACAGATCCCGAAACACCCGACCGAGCTTATATTCAGGCACCAGACCGCTGCCTACCTCATTGGTAACCAGAACGACCGGACGGTCGAGCGAACCGAATACCTCCGCCAGCTCGTCAATTTTGGCCTCAAGCCCGTCCAACCGCCCGGTCTCCGGCTCTTGTTCCAGCCTCAGCAGCCAATTGGACAGCCACAGCGTCAGGCAATCGACAAGCACGACGGGCGATTTCGCCCTAAGAAGCGCCCCGGCGAGATCATACGGCTCCTCCGCCGTAATCCACGGAAACCCTCGTTCATCCCGTTCCCGGCGGTGCATCGCGATGCGTTCCTTCATTTCATCGTCATAGGCTTGCGACGTGGCGATGTAAAGACCTTGTGCGCCAAGTGTTGCCGCATAGCTTTCCGCAAAAGAGCTCTTCCCGCTGCGGGCCCCGCCCGTTACAAGCACCTTCAGTCCCCGCCGGCTCATCCTTGCAGCTGCTCCGCAGGAAGCGCACCGGAAACACCCGCATTGGCGAAGGTCGCCATTTCTTTCATGATCTTGACCGCAGCCTCAATCAGCGGAAAAGCAAGGACGGCGCCCGTACCCTCGCCAAGCCGCATGTCCATCACAAGCATCGGTGTCAGTCCGATTTCTTCGAGCAGACGCGCGTGTCCCTGTTCCTGCGAAAGGTGCGAGGCGATCATATACCGTACGCTGAGCGGTGCCAATCGGGCTGCGACCAAAGCGGCAGCCGAGGAGATGAACCCGTCGATGACGACCGGACAGCGGTGCTTGGCCGCCCCCAGGATGACGCCGGCCAAGCCGGCGATCTCAAGCCCCCCCACTTTGGACAGCACGTCCATCGGATCGGCTGCATCCGGACGATTGAGCTCGATCGCTTGGCGAATCACAGCCTGCTTGTGCCGCAGGCGCTCGTCATCGATTCCGGTGCCTCGCCCTGCGGCTTCGGCCGCATCCGTACCCCCAAGTACGGTCAAGATGGCCGAGCTGGCCGTCGTGTTGCCGATGCCCATATCTCCGGTGGCGATCAAGCCGTAGCCATCCCGCACCAATTCAGCGGCTATCTCCGCACCGACCAGAACCGCTTCCTCCGCTTCCTCCCGCGTCATCGCGGGCCCCTTAGCCATATTGGCCGTGCCCATGCGAATTTTATGAGACCTTAGCCGTGAATCGGAAAGCTCCGCGTTCACACCAATATCGACACACAGAACGTCGGCTCCGGCGTGGCGCGAAAGCACGTTCACCGCCGCGCCCCCATTCAGAAAGTTAAGCACCATCTGCGGCGTGACCTCGGCCGGATAGGCGCTGACGCCTTCTTCGCATACGCCGTGATCCGCAGCCATGACGACGACCGCCTTTTTCCCCAGATCCGGTATCGGCTCCCCGCGGATTCCCGCAAGCTGCTTGGCCACCTCCTCCAGTCTGCCCAAGCTTCCCGGCGGCTTGGTCAGCTGATCGAGATGACGCGCCGCCTCCTCTATACTCCGTTTATCCAAAGGGGCGATACCCGCAATGATTTGTTCCAATCGGTTATTGCTCATCATCTTGTTCCCTTTCCCAGTAAGATTTGCGGAACACCGCTGTCCGGATGCGCAAGAATGTGAGGCCGCGTTCCGTACACCTGCTCCAGCAGATCGGCACGAAGCACCTCTTCAGCCGTACCGATTCCCGCCGTCGCTCCTTCATGCAGCAGAAGGAGACGGTCGCAGTATTGAGCGGCCAAATTCAGATCGTGCAGCACCGAAATGACCGTCATCCCCCATTCCTGCTGCCATTTGCGAACCATATCCATCATTTCGACCTGGTACCCGATATCCAGAAATGTTGTCGGTTCATCCAGCAGCAGCAGCTTGGGCTCTTGCGCCATTGCTTTCCCCAAGGCTACACGCTGACGTTCACCGCCGCTCAAATGATCGATGGTTCGCTCCCGCAGGGAGTCCAGCTTCAGCCAAGCGATAATCCGCTCTACCAGCGCAGCGGCATCCGCCGTTTCGTCTCCCAGCCAGTTTTGATACGGGTAGCGTCCCATTTCGATCACCTCTTGCACCGTGAAGCCGAGCGGCGGCAGCGCATCCTGCTCCAGCACCGCGATCTGCCGCGCCAAGGCTTTCCTTGAGCAGGATGCCACAGGCTTGCCATCCAGCCGCACATTTCCCGCAGTCGCCGGCTCCAGGCCGGTAATCAGATGAAGCAGCGTCGATTTCCCGCTTCCGTTGGGTCCCAGAATACCGAACCATTCACCGGGCTTCACCCGAAAGCGGACTCCCCGGAGCACCTCCCGCGCTCCGAATGCCTTGGACACCTCTTCCACATCTACTTGAATCATCGCGCCGGCCTCCTTTCACTCACGCACCATCCGTTTTTTCCGCCGAAGCAAATAAGCAAAAAATGGAGCCCCCATAAACGCCGTCACGACCCCGAGTGGAATCTCCGTCGGACTAAGCAGCGTTCGGGCCAGCGTATCTGCGAGCAGCACATAAATCGCGCCGCCAATTAGAGACAGGGGGAGCAGCAAGCGGTAATCCGGTCCGATCATCAGCCGAAGCAAATGCGGCACCAGAAGCCCGACAAAAGCAATCACCCCCGACACGGATACGGCCGCCGCAGTGATCAAAGTAGACGCCATCAGGACAATCAGCTTGGTCCTCTCGATATGGACGCCTAGATGCGCCGCTTGCCGCTCCCCGAGCGCAAACAAATTCATCGACCGGCCGTAACAGAGCAGCACTGCGGAGCCTGCAGCCAAATACGGCAGCAGCACCAGCGAATAAGTCCAGCCCCGCAGCGCCAGGCTTCCCATCAGCCAGAAGATGATTTCGTTGATCACCTGATCCGACATCGCCACCATTAACGAGACGAAGGCGCCCAGGAACGCCTGCATTACGACACCCGACAGAATGACGGTTTCCTTACGCAGCTTGCCGTCGGTCCGTGCCAGCAAAAGCACCGTACAGAGCGACAGTACTCCGGTCAAGAACGCTACCGCCGGTACCGTCCACTCCCCAAAGAGCGTATACTGCAGACCGAACAAGATCAAAAAAGCCGCGCCCACCGATGCTCCGGACGAAACGCCCAGCGTGTACGGATCGGCAAGCGGATTGCGGAGTACGCCCTGAAAGGCCGCGCCGGCCAACCCCAGGGCGGCACCGACCAGAATGCCCAGCACTACCCTTGGCAGCCTGACCCTCCATACGATTTGTTCCGAAGCTTCGCTCCAATCCCCCTGGATTCGTTCACCGATCCAAGGCAGCTGATGAAGTACGATTCCCCAGACATGACCGAACGGAATTCGGACCGAACCGATCGATACTGCCGCAGAAACGGCGAATACAAGCAGGGCCAAGGCGGCTCCGCCCCAAATCCACAGCTTACGCTTCATCTATTTCACCAGTTCCGGGTATATTCCTTTGGCTACTTCCGTCAATGCCTGTGTAATCCGGGGACCCGGACGGCTCATAATGTCCTTGTCCAACCCGACCAACCGGTTCGACTTCACCGCTTCAATCCGGTCCCAGCCGCTGCGCTCGCGAATCAACTGATCCATCGGCTTATTGCTCTTCTCGTCGATGATCCCCGTCGGATAAAGAATAATCTGCGGATTGTCCGCGATCACCTTCTCCTCGCTAAGCTTTACGTAACCTTTCTCGCCGCCCGCCACATTGATTCCTCCGGCCAGGCTGATCAGCTCGTCAATATACTCGCCTTTACCGACCGTCCAGCCGGGGGAAAACTCGACAAATACCTTTTTCTTCTGCTCAGGCTTCAGATCCTTCACCGCATCCAGTACCTTTTGGCGTTCGGCCTTCATCGAATCGACCAGCTTCTCCGCCTGCTCCTGGCGGTCGAAGATTTGCCCCATGAGCAGAATATTGCTCATCACATCGTCTAACGTTTTGGGCTCGACCTTAAACAGATTCACCTTCAGTCCGCGAAGCTTCTCCACTACGGTCATATTCATGGATACCCCCGTCATGACCAAATCGGCGTTGGCCGCAACGAGCGCTTCCTCGTTCGGCTTGATGATGCTGCCGACTTTCGGCTTCGCCGCCGCTTCGGCTGGATAGTTGCAGAAATCCGATACGCCCACTACCTGATCTCCGAGCCCCAAAGCAAAGAGCGTTTCCGTTTCACTCGGTGAAGTGGAAACGATGCGCTCCGGAGCTTTCTCAAAAACAAATTCTTTACCCGTAGCGTCTTTGACGGTGAGCGGATACGTCGTCCGTTTGGCCGATGTGACCGTCCCTTCCTGCCTGGCGTCGCCCGCCTTCGGCGATTCCGCCTGCTGACCTTGCCCCGGCGCTGGCGCAGTGCTTCCGCATCCTGCCAGCGTTCCCGCCAAAGCCAGGCTCAGAACGGCTGCAAGCAGCCTTTTTTTTATGCGAGTCGTCTTATCCCAATACATAGGTCCATCTCCTTATCATCATTCAAAAAACGAAAAGACCCCTGCTTTCGGATCGTCTCCGAAGCAGAGGCACACTCTGACAAACCTGGCGGCCGCAGTCGACATCAAGTCGATATGCCGCCGGCAGGCTGCGCGTCTGCCCCTTTTCCTCGAAAGGCTGCATCGAATGCATGTTCAGGCAGGTTTCCTGACTTACGGGCTGCTTCGCTGAGCCAGAGCTCTTCGCCTTCCCGTCTGCTCCAGACAGTGACTTCATGAAGAGCATTTACCCGTATACAGTGGCGGGACCGCGCCGGATTCACACCGGCTTCCCTTTTAACCCGCAAGCGTTGATTGGCTGTGCGGGCACCTGAACCGCTATGTTGTTGTCCGCTGCATGACTGGCATGCACAATTATTTCTCGGCAATTATTTTCATGACCTGCTTCGCTTTCTCTTTGTCCGGCGCATTGGCCGGAATGAACGCGAACAGATTTTTGCCGTCGAATTCGAGCTCCGTAAACCATTTGGTTTGATCCATCGGGATGCCGTACAGATGCTTTTGTTTCTTGCCGTCTTCCGTAACTTCCAGAACGCCCTCAGGAAAATCCTCCGCTTTGGCCACATCGTCCAGCGGAACATAACCGCCCTGCTCGCCCATCGCTTTAAAATGATTCTCCGGAATCATCAGAATGCCGTTCTGACCGGCCGCTATTTCGACGATCAGCTTCTCCATTGAAAATATAGGCGCCGCCAATACTTGCACACTGGGCGATTCACCTATTTCACTTTGCAGCGAGGCTTGCAACTTTTCTCCCGCTTCATTCGGGATCCCGTTGGATCCTATCATGAAAATTGACACATCCGCCTTCGATCCTCCGCCGCAGCCTGCAGCAAGTACGAACATCATCAGCAGCAGGCAGAGCAGCCCATTCCTTCTCACGCCGGTTTCTCCCCTCGTGTTTTTCCCTCTCTACCCCGATTCTCCAACATATCCTTTATGATGTTAACATAAAAGACCTGCTCTTTCAAAGCTTTTAAGAATAAGGAGGAAGCACGAAAAACCTGACTGCTGCGCTGAAAATCATCCTTACAGCTGACCATTTGACGTTTTGGCACTCTGCTGCTCACTTACACTTCTTTCGATCTCATAAAAGAAGCCGGTCAAGACCGGCCCTTTTGATGAAGATTCATATATTCATTTATTTTGAGATCAAGCTCCATACTGATTTTCACTACTTCCGGTGATGTCAGGTCATTTCCGTTTTGTACAAGGCGCTCCAGTTCGCGTCTTAAAAGGTAAATATGATCTTCTAAAGATAAGGCAGACGAAGCACGTTTTCCTGTTCCAAAAATCCACTTGGCTTTCTGATCATTCTCGCGAATCCAGCCGTTATTCATGTATTGCCGAAGCTGATATTCCGGAAAAGCCATTCTTCATCCCTCCCGCTTCATATCTTTAGACCTATAAAGAAAAAGATTCATATTCTATGAAAATATGAATCTTTAATACATCTAATATACCAGTTTTTGGGAGGCTTGAAAATGGATAATATTGTTTAATTAAAGCTTTTTGATGAAATTGCCTATTCGATCAATCGCTTCAATCAGCTGATTAACCGAAGTCGCGTAAGAACAGCGGACAAATCCTTCTCCACCCTTGCCAAATACATTGCCGGGTACTGCTGCGACCTTCGCCTCACGAATCAAGCGCTCGGCAAATTCCTCGGAGCTTAGCCCCGTTGCCTGAATGGAAGGGAAGGCATAGAATGCGCCCTGAGGCTCATGACACTGCAGTCCGATGTCCCGGAAACCCTGTACGACAAGACGACGGCGCTGGTTGTAGGACTCTACCATGCGGTCTTTTTCCTCCATGCCGTGCTTGAGCGCCTCCAGGGCAGCAACCTGTCCCATGGACGGCGCACACATGACCGTGTACTGGTGGATTTTGAGCATGGCCGATATGAGGTCGGGATGCCCGCAAGCGTATCCCATCCGCCAGCCGGTCATCGCAAACGCCTTGGAAAAGCCGCTCACAAGAATCGTCCGGTCGCGCATGCCCGGAATCGAAGCGAAGCTGACGTGCTTCTGTTCATAGGTCAATTCCGCATAAATCTCGTCCGAGATAACGATCAGATCGTGCTCCTCAACGACTTTGGCAATCGGCAGCCAATCCTCATAGGTCATGATGCCCCCGGTCGGGTTGCTTGGATAGCACAGAATCAACACTTTGGAACGGGGCGTGATCGCCGCCTTGAGCGATTCCGCCGTCAGCTTGAAGCCGTCTTTGGCAAAAGTCTCGATGCCTACGGGAATGCCGCCGCCGATCCGGGTAATCGGGCTGTAAGAAATGTAGCAGGGCTCCGGAATAAGAATCTCATCGCCCGGGGTAACCAAGGCGCGCAGCGCCAGATCGATGGCTTCGCTTCCGCCAACGGTGACGATCACCTCTTCGGAAGGCTCATACGGGACGTGAAACGACTCGTACAAGTATTCGGCAATCGCTTCCCGCAGCTCAGGCAGCCCGGAGTTGGGCGTATACTTGGTATTTCCGCGTTCAAGCGAATAAACGCACGCTTCTCTGACATGCCACGGGGTGCTAAAGTCAGGTTCCCCTACTCCAAGGGATATAATATCCTTGCTGCCGCTCACCAGATCAAAAAACTTACGGATGCCTGATGGCGGAATTTCACGCACGAGCGGAGCCAGATAGCCGCTCATCGACTTCGTCTGCAGCGGTTGCTGTTGGGCCTGTTTATGCTCTATCATCTTCTCAGCGTCCTTTACGGTGAGATCAAGAGGCGGCGATCATCTTCATGATCTTCGAAGGTAATCCCGTCCTGCTTGTACTTTTTCAATATAAAATGCGTCTTCGTCGACAATACCCGATCAATCGGGGAAAGCTTATTGGAAACGAACGACGCCACCTCTTTGAGCGTTTTGCCTTCGATCTCCACGAGCAGATCATATGCGCCCGACATCAAATAGACCGATTTCACTTCAGGATATAAGTAAATGCGTTCGGCAATCGCGTCAAAGCCGCGTCCGCGTTCCGGCGTAATTTGCACTTCAATGAGGGCAGTGACTTTCTCGCTGTCCACTTTGGCCCAATTAACGACCGTAGCGTATTTTACGATCACATTCGCTTCTTCCAGCTCTTGAATCGCCTCCGCCACTTCCGCCTCGGAAGCCCCGAGCATGGTTGCGATCAAGGCCGGCGTGCGGCGTGCATCTTCTTTGAGCAGCTCAATGATTTTCATTTTGAATTGTTCCATGGATGCGCCCTCCTACAAAGCTTAAAATGACAGAAAAGAAGTTCGATGAAAATCAAACCTTTCTGTATCCATAAAATTCCGGCTTTACCATGGTATCCATTCTTCGGCTGGCTTCGACCGGAAGCTTTTATTATTACTACATATTACACCTATCGCCCGTCATTTGGCAAAGCAAAATTACAAAGAGCATGACATGCAGCCGGAAATGGACGACAAAAAACCCCCACAGTAATGGAGGCTGATCATCGACTTATGAAGCAGACTAGCTATGGCAGAAGCTGTGAGCTGTAAGAAGTTTACGCATATATCCTTCAATTTCCCGCCCTTGGTACCCGGGAAGCACTGTAATTTCAATCCTGCTCTGATCGGCATCCACGAGACGACCCAGTCCGACAAGCCGTCCTTGATCGTAAGCGGCTATAACACGATCACTATGAGAGTACGATTCGTATGAAAATTCTCCGCTCTGGCCAGAATGTGCGGAAACGGAATCGATCAACTGCTGAAACTGCGCCTCGCCCGGAAGCTCATTATGCAGTGCGATTTTCATGAAAGGTTCCCCTCTCCAGTAAGATGTTCAAAAATCAGAAGGACCGGTTTCCCGCTCCCTTGTTTATTATTATACATAATAATGCATATTTATGCAACCTTTTTTCCGCACACTTTCTCTATACAAAAAAGCGGCGGGAGCTGTCCGCCCTGGACTGTCCCGCCGCTTCCCCTATGCCGCTGCCATCAAAATATGTCCATGCTCAAATACCGTTCTCCCGTATCCGGCGCAATGCACAGCACACGTTTGCCGCGGCCAAGCTTGCGAGCTACCTGCAGACCGGTCCATACCGCCGCTCCCGCAGACGGGCCGACCAGGATACCTTCAAGCCTCGCCAAGTCACGCGTCGTTTGCAGTGCGTCCTCGTCAGCGACCTGCACGATCTCATCGTAAACATCCGTGTTCAGAATCGAAGGCACAAAGCCCGGGCTGGTGCCGACCAGCTTATGGGGCCCGGGCTGTCCGCCCGACAGAACCGGCGATCCTTTAGGCTCAACGACAAAAATACTGATCCCCGGAAGCTTCTCACGGAGCACTTCCCCGGTACCGGTAATCGTCCCTCCGGTGCCCGAGGTGGCGATAAAGGCGTCCAGCCGCCCATCCATCTGCTCAATGATCTCCAGAGCCGTCGTTACTCTGTGAATATCCGGATTCGCCTTATTCTCAAACTGCTGGGGAATAAAGCTGTTCGGTATTTGCTCCTGCAGCTCAAGCGCCTTCTTGATGGCGCCCGGCATGCGTTCCGCAGCGGGAGTAAGTACGACTTCCGCTCCGTAAGCCTTCAGCAGATTGATCCGCTCCTTGGTCATATTGTCCGGCATAACCAAAATCGCTTTATACCCTTTTGCCGCCGCGTTCATCGCCAGCCCGATTCCGGTATTTCCGCTTGTCGGCTCGATGATCGTAGCGCCCGGACGAATCCGGCCATCCTTTTCCGCCTGAGCGATCAGATTGAACGCCGCACGATCCTTGACACTTCCGCTTGGATTGAAATATTCAAGCTTCACGTAAAGCTCCGCATCATCCTGGCCTACGAGACGGTTGACCCGGACGGCCGGCGTATCCCCGATCAGCTCTGTGATGCTGTTTACCATCTTTTTACTTGAACCCATGCTGCAGCCTCCCTTAACGTACAGAAACCTCCAGCTTCCGTACTACCAATCCTCTGTCCCCTTATTTTAGCGGGAGGGAATGTTTTGTCAAGCTGGCACGCGCTTACAACCATGCCTTAAGCTTTATCTGCCTTCACTTTACGCATCCAATACCAAGCCGCGATCGGCGAGCTGCCAATGGCGAGCAGCAGCCAGTTCATGGCTGCCGGGGACCGGGTCAGGGATACCACCGTAATGAATACCGCCGTACCCAGCAGACGTCCCGCATTGAGCGCAAGCTCCCTCATCACGATATATTCCTCCCGGCGCTTCACACTTTCTTCATCGCCTCCGATCAGATCAAAAACGATCGATGTCATGGGTATGGCATATAGCGGGTAGAATACGGCCGCTCCAATACCGAACATCAGGAGCGTAACAAAATCAACCTTCCAGAAAAAAGGAAAAATAATCAGCACCAGCATAACCGCCCCGATCAGTAAAGCTTTAGGCCGGTATTCCGGACGCAGCCATCGGCCCGCAAGCATAAAACTGATCAACGCCGCGGCCGAGGTCAGAAGCGAAAAATTGCCCAGCTTCATCTCGCTGCCGGTATGGACGAAAACGAGCAGGGCGATGAAAAAGCCGAACACGCCCTCCCGTACGCCTTGCGCCATCAAAGCCAGACCGACCTTGCGCCATGCCGTATCCTTTTGCCGTAAACATCGCCAGGTCAGGAACCACTCATAATTTCCCGAGGTTTTTCGTTTTTTCAGGAAAAAACTGACGATCACGCCGATGCAAAATACGATAAGGGACAATGTAAAAATAAGGCGGTACCCGTTGGTCTCCTGCATGCGGACAATAAGAAACCCCGATATCCAGGGGGCGATCATCCCCGCTCCCGATCCGAGCAGTCCTGCTGCACCGTTAAACCGGTCGCGGTTGTCCGGATCCGTCACCTCAAAATAAACGACATTAAAAGCCAACCAGAACAAACCGGATGACAGTCCCTGGACAGCCCCAAGGAGCACATAATAATCCGCCGACTGCTCGCCAAACCACAGCACAAGCAAATAAAACAGCGCGGCAACCGCCACTCCCGTTCGCAAACAGTTCATTTTATTATGTTCTTTCACCCATTTGCCAGCCAGCCAGAACGTCAAAGCCATCGAGAGGTGATGTACTAATGTAAACCAACCAATGACCGAAAAATCGTGCTTAGCCTTCCAGAGATATACATTCACGAAGACCCCGGATAAAGCGTTGGCGGCGGCAAATAATCCGTTGACTGTCAGCAGCAGGCGCGATTGTCCCGTTAACGGAGCGCTTTTCCCCGATCCCTCACGGCCCCCGCCTCCCGGGACTTCCCTGCGGACCTGCCGCCACTCATGACCTGCTCCGCTTTTGCTGCTTTTACGAGTCCAATGGTCTGGAAAATGTTTAGTTCCGGTATGCATTCGCTCACCTAATCCCATGTAATGTCTTAGTTAAGCTTCCCAAAAAGACAAAAAACATGAGCGATGCCGGCATATGACAAACCTTTGAATCCCCGGTTAAAGAGAAAGCGGGGAAAGGCGCGAACGCCTCCCCCCGCGATTTATGACGATGATTTGCCGTTTGAACGGAGCAACTCGATCATGGCAAGCCGATCCTCCTCGGCCAAGGAATACTCTACCTTGAAGCAGGAAGGACAAACATAAACCTGTGACGAAAAAGACGCTTTGAGCAGGGGCTGCTTCAAGTTCCCGTGCACAAACGGCGCGAACCCTTGTGATCCGTTTTGCGTTCCGGCATACAGCATCAAGCTGTGGCATGCCGCGCATTCGGGAGCATCCTCCTGACTGTCCAGCACCCGCTGCACACCCTCTTCATACTCATCTATCAGCTCCAGGTCTTCGTCGGACAGATCGTAATCGTCCTCTTCTTCGTCATCGTACGTGATCTGCTGATCCGACGGCTTGACGGTAATATTTATACTCCGGTAATCTCCCAGCTCGTTGAAGCAGTGCGGACACGTTTCTTCCGGGCCGATCTCCGGATCCCAGACAATTTCGGTATGGCACCAAGGGCATAGAGAGTCATAGGATTGCGGCAAACAATATTCCTCCCTTTATTCAACTCATGCATGATTAATAAAATAGTAAACGCCCGCGCCCAAAAACACAAGCGCAAGCGCCAACAAGGTGCCCCATAAATATTTCACAGGACGTTCCTCCTTCAAATCGAACAACGATCCGGATTCCATCAGGTGACGCTGGCGCCTACAACGTAAGAAAGCGATATCGAAATAATCATGGATAAAAAGCCGACCGCCCGGTTATCCTGCTGGATCTGTTCGTCAATTTTGAAATACGGTGTCAAAAACTCAAATATAAAGTAAGCGATCAGCAGCAGCAGGAATCCGAAGCCGGCCCAGATCAGCGAGTGCCAGATCGTGTCATTATTGAGAATGGAAAAACGAAATATATTACAAATCCCGAAAATTTTGCCGCCGGTCGCCATCGCTACGGAAAGATTGCCCTTCTTGATTTCGTCCCAATCCTTGTACTTCGTTACAAGTTCAAACAATGCCAGAAAAACGATTAATGCCAGCACGGCGACAGAAAAAAATGCCAACGTTTCCATGTATGGATTTGTCATCATGCGTCCCACCTCTTCATTCATCATGGTCGATTCTCCCCGCCTTTTCCTTGAAGCGCAAAGACAACAATCGAAGAGACTGAAAGTGCCATCCTTTCAGTCTCCGCTTTGCTTGTGAATCTTTTACTCCGCTTGCTTTCTCGCTGCGAGTTTCGCCTTCAACGCGGCCAATTCATCGTCTACACCGTCATTTTTGCCGAGAGCGGCTAATTCGTCGTCCAGGCTTTTCCCTCTGGAGTTCAGCTCACCGCTGGCCTCCGCTTCCGCTTCCAGCTGGAGCACCTTTTCGCTCATCCGGTCGAATCCCTTGGCGGCGTTGTCTGTGCCGAATCCGGACATCGCCTGGTTGATCTGCTTCTGCGCTTTGGCAGCTTCAGCACGGGCTACAAGAATATCCTTCTTGTTCTTCATCTTGGCGAATTCATCCTTCATTTCGGCAAGCTGGCTGCGCAGGCGGTCGGCATTAGCCTTGGCCGTTTCGAACTGCCCCTTCATCTCATCATGGCGCTGCTGGTGCTCTTTCTTATCCTGAAGCGCGCGGCGGGCAAGATCTTCATTCCCCGCTTCCAGAGCCTTGAGCGCTTGTTCTTCCCGCTTCTGAACCATTTCAAGCGCTTCTTCATATTGCTGCTTGAATTTCTTCTCAATGGCAATTTGCTTCGCAACGGCAACTTCGGCCTCACGAATATCCTCTTCCATATCGCGCAAAAATTGGTTGAGCATTTTTACCGGGTCTTCCGCCTTGTCGAGCAAATCGTTGATCGAAGCCATCGTCAAATCGCGCAGTCTCTTAAAAATCCCCATATCGGAGCCCTCCTGAAATATGAAATGGTTATGTTTTTAGCCTGCAGAGCTTGTGGAACATCGATGCTTTACTCTTATATACGACAATCTTCTCACGGAGTTTCAAAAGTAAAGAAAAATTAAGAATCAGTTCCCGGGCCGGGAAAACGGATGGTTGCGGCCGGTATTATTTCAGCTCCGCGACCGTCACCCCGGCGCCCCCTTCATTATACGCACCCATCCGGAAGCTTTTCACATGCTTGTGCTTGCGCAAAAATTCCTGAATCCCCGACCGCAGAACGCCGGTTCCCTTGCCGTGAATAATATACACTTGTCCGAAATTGGCCAGATAGGATTCATCCAGAAACCGGTCCACCTCAATGATCGCTTCCTCGACATTTGCCCCCCGCAAATCAAGCTCCATCTTTGCGTTATCCTCCCTGGTCCGCTTCAGGCTTGAAGTTGCCTTCGGAGGCGCTTTCGTCTGTGAGGAAGCCTTTTTCACAAGCTGCAGATCGTCCTGCTTCACCTTCATTTTGAGGATACCCAGCTGCACATTCGCTTCCTGAGCGTTCACGATGTCCACCACATGCCCTCTTTGACCAAGGCTTGTGACGATGACTTCGTCTCCCGGTCCGATGGCCTCCGGCTTTTTCTTCGGAGCCTTGGACGCCTGCTTTGACTTCAGCTCCGGCGCAGCATTGTTCAGCCGGCTCTTGAGCTCGCTCAGCTTATGGTCCTTTACGCCGCTTCCTTCTTCCCGCTGCAGTCTGCGCAACTCCTTGATGACCTCATCGGCCTCGCGCCGGGCTTTAGCCACCGCCTCGCGCGCCTCAAGCTCGGCCCGCTCAAGCAGCTTGTCGCGCTGCTCCTCGAAGCGCCGTCGCTCGCTCGCCAGCTGCTCTTTGAGCGCTTCGACCTCGAGGCGAAGCTGCTCCGCCGTGGTACGCTCCGCCTCCGCCTTCAGCCGGTTCTCTTCGAGCGTCGCAATCATCGACTCGACGCGCTGATCCTCCTCGCCGACCTGCCCCCGGGCATGATCGATGATCGGCTTGGCCAGACCGAGCCGCTCGGCGATGGCAAAAGCGTTGCTTCGCCCCGGCACGCCCACCAAAAGCCGGTAAGTCGGCTTCAACGTTTGGACATCGAACTCCATGCTGGCATTGATGACGCCCTGGCGATCGAAGGCGTATGCCTTTAACTCGCTGTAATGCGTCGTGGCTACGATGCGGCAGCCCATCCGGTGAATATAATCCAGAATGGATATCGCAAGCGCCGAGCCTTCGGCCGGATCCGTACCCGCTCCAAGCTCATCAAGCAGCACCAGGCTCTTGGGCGTCATTTCCTTCAAGATGCGAATGATATTGGTCATATGGCTGGAGAACGTACTTAAGTTTTGCTCGATGCTTTGCTCATCCCCGATATCCGCATAAATCGCATCAAAGACGCAAAGCTGGCTGCCCTCCTCGGCGGGCACGAACAATCCGGCCATGGCCATGAGCGACAGAAGGCCGATCGTCTTGAGCGAGACGGTCTTGCCCCCTGTGTTCGGGCCCGTAACGATGATGGCCGAATAGCGGTTGCCCAGCTCCACATCGATCGGTACGACGCTGTCCGGTGAAATCAGCGGATGACGGCCGCGCTTCAGCTTGATGAACCCGCGGTCGTTCAAGATCGGCAGCGTCGCTTTCATCTCACGGGCAAGCCCGGCTTTGGCAAAGATGAAATCCAGCTCCGCCAATGCCTCCACATTCACCAAAAGCGGATCAGCCGCTTCTGCGACAAGCGCGGAGAGCATGCGCAAAATTTTCTCAATCTCCGCTTCTTCCTTCAGCTTCAGCTCCCGAACGCGATTGTTCATCTGTACCACAACTTCAGGCTCGATAAACAGCGTTGCTCCCGATGCGGATTGATCGTGAATCATTCCGCCGAAGTGGCCGCGGTATTCCTGTTTTACCGGAATGACGTAGCGGTCGTTACGCATCGTTACCAGATTTTCCTGGAGCATCTTCTGGATCGACGGCGTCCGTATCATCTGCTCAAGACGCTCTCGGGCTTTCGATTCGCTGCCGCGCAGCTCTTGACGTATCCTTGCAAGCTCAGGAGTAGCGGAATCGGCCACATTCGCATTTTCATCGATGCACGCCCGGATCCGGTCCTCCATCGCTTTATGATCGGTCATCGGCTCCGTCAGTTCGATCAGCAGCGGTATCGGATAATCCTCATGCAGGGCTTCCAGAAACTTCTTCAGCCGTCTGCCGGCCTGTGATGTCAGCAGGATATCCAACAGCTCCGCCGGATTCAGCATACCGCCGATCCGGGCGCGGTGAACCGCTGCGCGAATATCGCGTATACCGCCAAATGGAGCCCCGCCCTTAAGGCGTTCCACATTCACGGCTTCATCGGTAGCCTGCAGCCTGCGTTTCACCTCGGAAAATACACCGCTCGGCTCAAGCGAAAGGACGCGTTCCTGCCCCATAGATGTGGAAGCGTGCTGCGAACAACGCTGAAGCACGGCGTGAAAATCGAGGGTGGACAATATTTTTTGATTGTATGATGAATTTGTTTTCATTGGAATTGGTTATAAACCTGCCTTTCTTGAGAACCGAAAAAGCTATTCGCTATACTATTATATCCAAGTCGGAGCCGTTAAGCTATGGATACCCTAAGGATTGCCACTTATAAAGCGTTTTGTCCGCGGTAAAGCTAATTTCAAGCCCGCGAAGCTCAAGCGTCGCGACTAACGTATTTTAAGGAGGAATCTGCAGATGCATTTGCTTGGCCATCTCGTCAGATTTGTCGTTTCCGCCATCATGCTGCTGGTGGTAAGCTGGATTGTTCCCGGATTTTCCGTTGGGGGATTCTGGAGCGCCTTCTTTCTGGCACTGGTAATCGCCATTGCGGCGTGGATCATCGAAGGAGTTTTCGGCAGAAAAATTACGCCATTTGGACGGGGGGTCGTAGGCTTCATTACGAGCGCCCTTATCATCTGGCTGGCGCAGTTTATCGTAACCGGAGTATCGACCAGCATCATCGGCGCCATTTTGGCCGCCTTGGTGATCGGGATCATCGATTTGTTTATTCCGGTCAAGACTCCCTTTGAACACGCATCGAAACGCGAAGGCGCCAAGTAACAAAGGAACTGTCCCGGTCATGGGGCAGTTCTTTTCTTTTTGCAGCACATACAGGATTAACCGGATACCATTTTTGTTTTGATGCACACGGGCTTCGGTCACGATCTTTTCACATGTCTGTCACGGCCCTGACACAGCCAAACGAAGCCGATATTGGTAATATATATACATAAACAATTCTTTAATCAACCGGGTGGGGGGAATGATCATATGAAAAAGTGGATGATCAGTATTGTGGCTGTCGGCCTTATATTTGCACTGTCTGCCTGCGGTACAAAACCGCAAGCTTCGCAGCCTGCTGCCAATGAAAACACAGCAGGAGGAGCGGCAGGAAGCTCCGCATCGTCCCAGGAAGTCAAGCTGATTGCCACCAATTTTGCTTTTGACCAAAAAGAATATAAGGTGAAAAAAGGACAAGAAGTTACCTTTACGCTGGAAAACAAAGAAGGGCTTCACGGGATCGCCATTAACGGACTGAAAGTGAATCTGGACAATAATAAAAAATCGGCGACGGTGATCGTCGACAAAGAAGGCTCTTATGATATCATTTGCTCCATTCCATGCGGCTCCGGCCATATGGCTATGAGAGCCAAGCTAATCGTTGAAGCATAAGCTCATATACAAGCAGCCTCATCCCGTACGGCAATGGCGGGTGGGGCTGTTTTTTTCGTATTCGGTTATCGTGTGCCTTAGAGCCGGAACTTATTTTCCGATTAACGACAGCATCGATCAAATCAACCGGACTGTCCGGCCGCCTGATCCCCATCCGCCCGGCTCTTCCACAGCTCCTGAAGCTTCTCCGTGATGACCGGTGTCCGCTCCAGGATATAAGGAGCCAAAGCGGATTGTTTCAACAGCCGCTGAGACGTGTCGTTGGGAAGCACGGTCATGATGTGGACGGCAATTACGGCAATCAACGCAGCTTCAATAAAGCCTAATGTCGCACCGCTAAACTGGTTAATTTGCTTGAGTCCCGGTGCCGCCGTCAACAGGTTTAACAGACGTCCGGCCATGCTGAAAGCGAATTTGGCTCCAAACAGCAGGAGAGCGAAAGCAAGCGCATTATACACGTAAGTATCCAGATGCAGCTCTTGTGTGAGGAACGCATCATTTGAGTAAGTTTCATGTCCCGAATATCCGAGCATTCCTTGAAACCATGGCGCTGCATCATCGTAGAATGCAAATGCAATCAGGTAAGCCGCGAACAAGCCGGCGATCGAGAGGAGCTGGGCAATGAACCCACGTGAATAGCCGAGCACGATCCCGACAGCCAAGATCACCAGTACTCCCCAATCCAATCCGTTCATTCTTCTATTCCTTCTCCACGAGCTCAATCCACTCGTTATATTCGATTTGCAGCTTTTCGTATTCGGATCTCAAGGTCTCCAGTTCCTGATATACCTGTTCCGCCTTCTCCAGCTGCTGTCCGTATTCGGCCTGCAGCGCTTTATGCTGCTGCACCTGTGCGTTCAACTGTTCCTGCAGCTCATTATACAGCTCTATCTGCAGCTCAAGCTCTTCCTGCTGCTCCGTCAAATCACGCCCCAGCTTCTTTGCCAGTTCGGCTTGCGACTCCAGCTCAACAATGCGGGCTTCCTGTGCGGCAAGCCGCTGCTGGAGCACATCCCGCTCGCTCTGCGCGGAGATCTGCCGTTCTTCGAGCGCAGCGCACTGTTCTACCAGCGCCCTGCTAAGCTCTTCTGCCGCCTCGCGTTCGCGGCGCAGCTCGGCTAATTCGCTTTCGCGTTCAGCCAGCTTGCTTTCCAGTTCCGCCCGATACGCTTCATGCCTTTCCGCCGTTTGCCGAGCCTGCGCTTCCTGGGAAACGACGCGCTTCTGAAGCTCGTCATACTGTCCCTGCAGTTCGTCATACAGTTCCTGCTGCAGCTCAAGCTCTTCCTGCTGCTCATGAAGCTTGGCGCGAAGCTCGTCGGCATAAGCCGCCTGCGACTCGCTGCGCTGCTGCCACTGGCTGCTGCTTTCCTGCAGCTGCAGATTGTACGCCTGCTGCTGCGCGAGCTGCCGTTCCAGCTCCGCCCGGCGCGCCTCCAACCCGTCGGCTGTCTGCTTCCACTCCGCTTCGCGCTCGGACAGCTTCCGCTCGAGCTCCGCCAGAGCCGCTTCCTGCTCCGCAGCTTCCTCGCGGGCGCGATTGCGCACGGCCGCCAGCTCCCCGGCGTGCCGCTTCTCTTGATCCGCCAGCTGCCGCTGCAGCTCTGCTTCGCGCAAACTGCTTTGATCCCGCAGTCCTTCAAGCTCTGTTTCCAGCTCACGGTAGAGTTCCTCCTGCAGCCCGAGCTCTTCCTGCTTCTCATGATGCTCGCGACGCAGCGCCTCGAGCTCCGATTGCAGCTTGTCATTAAGCTGCTGCAGTTCCCGGCCTTTCTCCAGCTGTTCGCCCAGCTGCATCTGCAGCCGCCGCTTTTGCTCCAACTGCTCTGCCAGCTCCGCTTCACGCTGCTGCGCCTGCACACGCTCTTCCGCTGCCTGCTGCTGCAGCTCGTTGTAGAGCGTTACCTGCAGCTCAATCTCCTGCTCCCGTCTGGCAACCTGCTCCTGGAGCAGGTCCAGCTGATCGCTGAGCTCAGCATACTGCCGCTCCCTCGTCGCAAGCTGCTCAACCAGCTTGTCCCGCTCGGCCTGTACGGTCTGCAAACGCTGCTCCAGCTCGCGGACGCGAGCCTCCTGTGCAGAGAGGCGCTGTCCCGTTTGCTTTGCCGCCTCCGCCTGCTTGACGAGCTGCGCTTCCAGCGAGGCCGCACGGCCTTGCAGGCCGTCTTTCTCTTTCTCCAGCTCAGATATACGCCGCTCCAGTCCCTGCTTCGCCTGCTCCAGTTCCCGCAGCTGCTTTTCGCGGCGCTCCGCTTCCTGCGCATCCGAATGAACACGCTCTTCAAGCTCCCACGTTCGCCCGACTGCTTCCGTCAGCTGCCGTTCCAGCTCTCCGGTCAGCTCCAATTGACCGTCCAGACGCTCCCGTCCCTCCGCCAGTTCCGTTTCCAGCTTCTGCCGCAGGTCCTCCAGCTGATTCAGCTCCGCACGAAGTGCAGCCGACTCCAGCTCGGCTTGCTTGAATGCGGATTGCTGCGCATCCCGCTCCGCCGTTACGGCGGCCAACCGCTCGTTTACGGCAGACAGCTCCTCCTGCTGCTGCGCATGAATCCCACGGAGCTCCGCCAGATCATCCTGCGCTTTTTCAAGCTGCCGCACCTTGGCGAGCGTGCTTTCCAGCTCCTTCTGTATGCGTGTCCATTCATCCGCCATGTTCACCGCCGCCAGCACGGCGATTTTGGGCAAATCCAGCCGGGGACTGCTTTCGGCAATTCGATGCATTTGATCATTGACGAGCGCCGCAACGCTCTTTATATAAGAAGGACTCGACCTTGAAATCAGCTTATATTGAGTGCCATAGATGTCTACGGTCATCCGGACTTTATCTTCACCGCTCACGAAACGCTGCTCCCCTTTCCAGAACAAACAAAAAAATTCTCCGTATCCTAGAAACATTCGATACGGAGAATCGCTTTTCCTGCTACAGTTCTCAACCTTTTGTCAGAAGAGATGAACCATTATTTCCTCAGCACGGCGGCGAAAGCCGATTCCAGCTCGGCCACAACGCGGCCATGCAATTCGCTTACCTCATTGTCGGTCAATGTACGGTCCGGCGTCCGATACACAAGGGAAATGGCGACGCTTTTCTTATCCGCTCCAAGCCGTTCACCCGTGTAAACATCGAATACCTGAATCGACTCTAGCAGAGAACCCGCCGTCTCCCTGGCTTTATCCAGCAAATCGCCCACGGCTACGCCGCGGTCCACCACCAGCGCCATGTCGCGGATAATGGCCGGGTAACGAGGCAGCGGGTCATAGGTGAAGCGTTCACCCGCAAGCTCCGTGAGCGCGTCCATTTCCACTTCTAATACGTATGTGTCGGCAAGGTCTTTCTGCTGCTGCAGTGCCGGGTGCAGCTGTCCGAGCGTTCCGATGATTTTGCGGACTCCATCACGCTCTACTTCCACTTGCGCGCAGCGCCCCGGATGGAAGCCTTCCGGACCTGCCGCTACGTACCGGACGCCTTCTATACCCAGATACTGGACGAGCCCTTCAAAGATCCCCTTCAAATCATAGAAGTCCACGTCCCCCGGTTTTCCCGTCCAATGCACATCGCTCCGCTTGCCCGTCAGCAGGATCGCGAGCATAAGCTTCTCCTCCGGCAGCCGGCTGAGCGTTTCTTCATCCGAGAGGAACACGCGGCCAATCTCAAAAACAGCCACATCGTTGATGTTCCGGTTGCGATTATATGCAGCCACGTCCAGCAGATGAGGCACCAGGCTCGTGCGTAGCACGCTGCGTTCTTCGCTCATCGGCATCGCCAGGGCTACCGGCTTCGTTTCGCGGTGAGCGCCAGGGAAGCTGTGAATCTGCTCCGGATGGGTGAACGAATACGTAATGGCCTCATGAAGGCCGCTGTTCGTCAGAAGCGTCCGGACCACGCGGCGGATCGACTGCTCTCTTGTGAGTGCGCCCGGCGTCGTTACTACGTTCATCAGCGTTGTCGGAATATGATCGTAGCCGTGAAGGCGCGCCACTTCCTCAATGAGGTCGACCGCTCTCGTGATATCACCGCGTCTGCTGGGCACATGCACCCGGAAGCCATCCCGATCAAGCGGCTCAACGGCAAAATTCAACCGCCCGAAAATGGCTTTCACTTCCTCGGCAGACAACTCGGTACCAAGGTAGCTGTTGATGCGGCCTACGGTGATCTCGATCTTCACCGGCCGATGCTCGCCGCTTACAGCCTCTACCACACCCGATGCCACTTGTCCGCCGGCCAGCTCCGCAATCAGTGACGCCGCACGGTTCAAAGCCGGAATGACCGCTTCCGGATTCACTTCCTTCTCAAACCGCAAAGACGCCTCGGAACGGAGCCCGAGCTGACGCGACGTTTTGCGGACGGAGCCGCCGTCGAATTTGGCCGATTCCAGCACAATCCGGGTCGTTCCCTCGGTGACCTCGGAATTCGCGCCCCCCATTACGCCTGCAATCGCGACCGGCTTCGTACCGTCCGTAATCAGCAGCATGTGAGGCTCAAGCGTTCTCTCCACATCGTCGAGCGTTACAAGCTTCTCGCCTTCGCGGGCCAGCCTTACGTCAATATGGCCGTTGGCCAGCTTATCCGCATCAAACGCATGCAGCGGCTGTCCAAATTCCAGCATCACGTAGTTGGTAATGTCGACGATATTATTGATGGGCCGAATTCCGGCCGCCATCAGACGATTTTGCAGCCACAAAGGTGACTTTCCGATTCGTACGCCTTCGATCAAGCGCGCCGCATAATGCGAGCACAAATCTTTTGCGGAAATTTCGACCGATATCTTATCCTCCGCCTTTATTCCGCTTGTATTCTTACGGAGTCCCGACTCGGCGTCAGGCAGCTTGACTTCCCGGCCGAGAATGGCGCCGATCTCATAAGCCGTACCCAGCATACTCAAGCAATCCGAACGGTTCGGCGTCAGATCCAGATCCATTACCTCATCGTTTAGAGCGAGCACATCCAGAATGCTTGCACCCACCTCCGTGTCCTCAGGCAGAACAAGAATGCCTTCCTGAATCTCCTTGGGCAGCAGCTTGTCGTTTAAGCCCAGCTCCTTGGCCGAGCAAATCATTCCCTGCGACTCCACGCCGCGCAGCTTCGAGCGTTTGATCGACAATCCGCCCGGCAGCTTCGCGCCTATTAGCGCGACAGGCACCTTCTGGCCTGCAGCCACATTTTTCGCTCCGCAAACGATTTGCAGATCTTCGCCTTGGCCCGCATCGACGATGCATACGCTCAGCTTGTCGGCATCCGGATGCTTCTCTCGCGACTTGACAAAGCCGACGACGACCTTTTCCACACCCTTGTTCCGGTTTTCCACAATATCGACTTCAATCCCGCTTCTAGTCAGCTTTTCAGCCAATTCGGCCGCTGTATTACCGCTTATATCCACATACTGGGATAACCAATCATACGATACCTTCATTTCCCCAGGTCACGCTCCCCTCTTAAATATGCACGAACTGCTTCAGGAACCGCAGATCGTTCGTATAGAAATGGCGAATATCTTCAATGTCATATTTCAGCATCGCGATTCTTTCCACGCCAAGACCGAAGGCAAATCCGCTGTATTCCTGCGGATCATAGCCTGCCATCTCAAGCACGCGCGGATGCACCATGCCGGAGCCAAGGATTTCGAGCCATCCTGTCTGCTTGCACACCCGGCAGCCGTGACCGCCGCACATCGCACAGGTGACATCCACCTCCGCACTGGGCTCCGTGAACGGGAAGAAGCTCGGCCGCATCCGGATTTGCGTTTGCTTGCCGAACAGCTCCTGAACGAATTGAAGCAAAGTCCCCTTGAGGTCGCTCATACGAATGCCCTTGTCGATGACAAGTCCTTCAATTTGCGTGAACATATGGGAATGCGTCGCATCATCGTCGTCACGGCGGTATACCCGGCCGGGGCAGATGATTTTGACCGGCACATGGCCTTTCATTTTCTCCATAGTCCGTACTTGTACCGGAGAGGTATGCGTCCGCATCAGAATGTCTTCTGTTACATAGAACGAATCCTGCATGTCGCGCGCCGGGTGGTTTTTCGGCAAATTCAGCGCTTCGAAATTGTAGTAATCCTGTTCCACCTCAGGGCCTTCGGCCACCGAATAACCCATGCCGATAAAAATATCCTCGATCTCCTGAATCACCTTGCTGATCGGATGCACCGCGCCCCGTGCAACGGGCCGCCCCGGGAGTGTCACGTCAATCGTTTCAGCCGCCAGGCGCGCCTGCGTTTCCGCTTGGTTGTATTCTGCCTGCTTGGCTTCAATCACTTCCTCGATCGCAGCGCGCACTTCATTGGCCACTTGACCGATAACCGGACGCTCTTCCGCGCTCAAAGCGCCCATACCGCGCAAAATTTCGGTGAGCGGGCCCTTTTTCCCTAAATACTTGATACGAAGGTCGCTGAGCTGCTGCTGGTTTTCCACACGAGCGAGCTCGTTAAGCGCCTCTTCCTTTAATGCAAGCAATCGTTCTTTCATCGCCATGCCGCCTCCTTAATCGTTGTTTCATTATGTGCCTTAAGTGCCTCCCGGTTTCGCTCAACGCAAAAAAGGCTTTTCCGTCCGATAAGGGACGAAAAAGCCGCGGTACCACCCTTGTTGGAAAAACCTTTCTTATGCTGCATAGCATAGGCACGAAGAAACGGTTCCTCCCACTTCGTTGAACGTAACGGTTCATGAACCACAATTCGCGGTTCGACACCGGTTCCTTCTACTTGCCGATACAGACGTCCGTACGGTTTCAAAGGACTGCTCAGGAGCGAACTTGGGCAGCCTGATTCCTCGGACACGCTCTCAATCGCCGGCGTATCCTCCCTGTGAAGAAGCACTGCTTACTTTTCTCCGTCAACGCATTTATCATTATGGATTTATCAAGTATTATATGCAAACGATGCGCCGGATGCAAGTGCCCTCCGCCTATCCGGTTACTGGGCCGGTGGCGTAAAGGTGCGTGCAAGAAACTCGGTATCGAGCATAAAAAAGGCATTGCTGTCTTTATCGATGCGCTTCAGCTTTTGAATAATGCTGTCAAACAGCGCCTCTTCCTCAACCTGCTCGTCAATAAACCACTTCAAAAAATGAATGGTGGCATGCTCGCGATCGTTCATGGCAATGTCGGACAAGTCATAGAACCGTTTGGTCACAACTTTCTCATGCTCATAGGCATGCTGATAAGCATCCAGTACGGACTTGTAATTATTATTCGGCGTATCCATGCCGGATACGGTGACGCGTTCGCCGCGATCGTTCAAATACTTGTATATTTTCATCGCATGGAACCTTTCTTCCTCGGCCTGCACAATGAAGAAATTCGCAAACCCGTCCAGGCTCTCCGAAGAACAGTAGGCCGCCATGGCCAAGTAGACTTGAGCCGAATAAAACTCAAAATTCATTTGGTCGTTCAACGCTTTGCTCAACGCTTCATTCATGAAATCACATCCTAAATATGTAGTCATATATCCCTATAATATACCATTGTGCGTCAAGGAAAGCGATTGTGAAATGTGAACATGATATGTCATTTCCTGCCGCCAAGCCGGAAGATCAACTGATCTTGTTCTTCAATTTTTCAAATAACATTTCGGCATTCGGGGCAGATACCAGCTTCTTGGATTTTCCTACAACGGCAAAGCATTCTTTGGAGCAAAGCTTGCAGTTACCCAGGCAGTCCCTTTTCTTCTGCTTTACTTTAGGATAGTCGCCTTTAATGCTTTTATACACTTTTTTGGTGCCTCTTTTAAAATTTTTGCAGCAGTATCTGATCTTTTTCATAAAGATGATGTCCCGCCTTCCGCCGCTGATTCAAGCTTTATACCCGAATGATAATAGTTATCATTATCAATGTCAATCCTGCAGAAAACCGGTTGTTTCCGCTCGTTGCCGCTGCGATCGCGCTTCACCCCTCTCACGCGGGCCACTGCGCTGAAATTCATCCTTACGGCGGGGTTTTTGGCCTCTCCGCTCTCTATTGCGCTGATTTTCAACGTTACAGACTGCTGCATACTAAAAAGCAGTAGAGATGGGATGACCCTTGCTCTACTGCTCCTCTACTTCACGGCTGCACTATTGGCAGACGATATTCCTCGCATTCCTTGAGCCATCGTACTACAAGCTCCGGATTGGAAGCAAAATGCAAATGCGTATAACCTGCCACCGTCCGGTACAGCAGGCAGCCGTCCTTTTTCGTGCCCCGCAGACCCTTGGTTTCATAGGCCGGTGCCGGCTCTACCGCCTCCGCCGGTACATAGGTGGAATAATGGAACTCGTGCCCGCGCGCGATGTCCCCGTCCCGAAACAGAAAATTGTCCGGCGTGCCTGTGATTTCCCTGAGTCCTAGTGCAGCGAGCTTCGGCTGCATGACAACTTTGCCGGGGATAAGCCCCAGCATGGGATAACTTCGGCCCTGTGTATCTTCAATCGCCTGTGTCAAATACATAAAGCCTCCGCATTCGGCCAGTGTCGGCAATCCGCTTTCCAAGGCTTTTCGTATGGACCCGGCAACCGCCTCCTCCCGGCTCAGCGCATCGGCGAATTCTTCGGGGAAGCCCCCGCCAATATAAAGCCCCTGCACCCCTTCCGGAAGCGGTTCTCCCGCCAGCGGGGAGAAGTAGACCAGCTTTGCTCCGTAATGCTCCAGAAGCTCCAAATTTTCAGAATAATAGAAATGGAAAGCCGCATCGTACGCTACAGCCATTCTGACTTGATATAACCGGGCCGGAGGCGCAAAAAGCTTCGGCGGCTCTACAGCCGGCGGTTCAGCGGCGGAAGCAAGCTCCAGCAGTCTATCCAGATCGGTATTCTGCTCCAGACGATCGGCCAATTCCTCGAAGAAACCGCCCATCTCCCCACGTTCAATGGAAGGTACGAGTCCGAGATGACGCTCGGGCAAGGCCAGCTGATCTTCCCTCTTCAAAAAGCCGATGACCGGAATGCCGCATTCCTGCTCGATCGCTTGTTTGACAATGCGGTAGTGTCCGTCACTGCCGACCTTGTTGGCGAAAACGGCGGCAATGCGCACATTCGGCTCCAGAAGCTGAAAGCCTTTCACGATCGCGGCCGCGCTCCGCGCCATGCTCTGACAGTTTACCACCAGCAGAACAGGCAGCTGCAGCAGCATGCCGATCTCGGCTGTGCTTCCTGTGTTGGACAGCGGATCTTTCCCGTCGTACAGCCCCATTACACCTTCAATGACCGATACATCGGCATCCTTGGAGGCGCGTCCGTATATTTCTTTCACCGTCTCGGACGTCAGCATCCAGCTGTCCAAATTGCGCGAAGGCCTGCCGGTCACCGCCTTATGATAAGTCGGATCGATGTAATCCGGGCCGCATTTAAATCCCTGCACCGTCAAGCCTCTGCGGCGCAAAGCCGCCATGAGACCAAGGGTAACGGTCGTTTTGCCTGCACCGCTGCCGGTCCCGGCGATGACGACGCTTCGATGAACCGCTTGTCCGTTCACCCCTATGCTCATAAGCTGCCGCTTCCCTTCTCAAAATCCATTATGCCAACGGATATCGTTACGTTGCCGCTTTTTTTCTTTACCAGCGCAAGACGTTTCGCTCCCGTAAAGCGTTTGGCGGCAGGTTCGCTGACGCCGTACGCGCCGGTATATTTATATACGGTCTCGGACGGTTCCTCGATCGGTATTTCATTAAGCTCCCCGGGCGTATAGCAAACCAGCGGCCAGCCGTTCTCTTCACATACGGCGAGCAGGCCTTCCTCGTCTTTTTTCAAATCGATAGTGCAAACCGCCTTCACGCTACGAATTGAAAACCGAAGCTCCTCCAGCGTTTCCCGGATAACTGCCGCAATTTCCTCGGAGGAGGTGCCCCGATTGCATCCGATGCCGAGTGCGATCACTTTGGGACGGTACAACACGCCGTTTTTCAGAATGGGCTCTTCTTCAGGCGTGAGGATACGATGAGTCACGACCAGCGCAGCCTGCGGCTCATCGCCTAGAGCGGTCGGGATATCCTTGTAAACGCGGATGTTGTGCGGGAGCGGAGACGGATAAGTCCACCAATCCGGTTCCCCGGATTCCTGAATAATAGCGATTCGTTCCTCATTTACGACGGATGCGCTCACCGGCGTCAGCTTGTCCGCCGATTCCCAAGTCCATCCGTAACGTCGTCCGAACAAATCGACGGCAATCGTCTTCTGCACGTCCGACGCCGTGGTAATCACCGGCACTGCGCCAAGTACCGCCGCAACCTCGCGCGCGAGCTCGTTCGCTCCGCCCAAATGGCCGGACAGCACGCTGATGACATGCTCGCCTTTGTCGTCAATGACGACGATACCGGGATCCGTCTTTTTATCCTTCAATAAGGGAGCGATCATGCGAACGACGGCCCCAAGAGAAATGATGCAAATGATTCCGTCGTAAGCGGGAAACAGCGCCGGAAACAGCAGGCGCACGCTTCCTTCAAACAGCTGGATATTCCTTCCGGATTCGTCTCCACGGGCGAACTTGGACATATAATACACATCCGCATGGTCAAACGACCGCTGCAGCCGGCGTGCTAGCTCCACCCCGTGCTTTGTGATGGCAATCAACGCATAATTGCCCGATTTCCGGATATCCGGGATCGTCCCTTCCTGCAGCGTAATGACTTCCGGTTCCCCCATCAGTCCTTCACCCCTTTGCGGTAGCCGTGCGTGAACGATTTATCGTACAGCTTCGAACGGTACTCCTCATGAGTACCGATTTCCGGGTCGAGCGCCCATCCGGCCAAAATCATCGCATGCTTGCGAATTCCGTTCACGCGCATATCCTCATCCAACCGGGCAAGCGTAGTCCGCACGATGATTTGATCCGGCCAGGACGCTCGTTGAACGACGGCAACCGGGGTTTCGGGACTCCATCCGGCCTCTGTCAGCTCGCGCACCACTTTTTTCGTCAGCGTTGCGCTCAGAAACAACGCCAGCGTACAGTGATGGGCCGCCAAATCTTTGAGCTGCTCGCGATCCGGCACCGGAGTGCGTCCTTCGGCCCGTGTCAGAATGACCGTTTGGGTCAGCTCCGGAATCGTAAGCTCAGCCCCTACCGCAGCCGCAGCCGCAAACACGGAACTGACACCCGGTACGATCTCGCATGCGATTCCTTCCTTGGCCAGCAGCGCCTTCTGTTCCATGATGGCCCCGAAAACGGCCGGATCTCCCGTATGGACACGGGCTACAAGCTTGCCTGCTTTGACGCGGTCCGCCATGATGGCCACCATTTCCTCCAGACTCATCCCCGCGCTTTTGAGCACTTCCGCTTCAGGCTTTGCCCGTGCAATCAGTTCGTCGTTCACAAGAGAGTCCGTGTAAAGCACGACATCGGCCTCCTGGAGGATGCGCAGTCCCTTCACCGTAATCAAATCCGGGTCTCCCGGGCCTGCGCCGATAATATAAAGCTTCATTTTCTCACCACCATTAACGTCAAATACTCCAGCTCGCGACCGGCCAGCTCTTCGATATTGCGCCAAATTTGCTCCTCGCCCGAGGTCACCTTAGTCAGTACCGACGCCTTGTCCGTCAGCCCCAGATCCCGCAGCACCGACAGCATCAGATCGATGACCTTCGCTACCTTGATGAACACGACGCAATCATGCGTTTCCAAAGCCCGGCGCATCTGCCCATAATCATTCGTAGCCGGTACGATCGCCATCTGCTCGTCACCGTCGGCAAGCGGTAACCCGAGTCTGGATGCCGCAGCGTTGACGGAGGATATGCCGGGAACCGAAATGGCCTCCACCTCCGGGTGCCTTTCTTTCATCAGGCGCATCAAATGGATATAAGTACTGTACAGCATCGGATCGCCTTCGGTGACGAACACGACAATTTTCCCCTGCTCAAGGTGGCTCCAGACCGTATCTACTGTCTTGTTCCACTGTTTTTCCAGCGCTTCTTTATCTTTCGTCATCGGGAAGGTCAGGGCGAGCATCTCCTTTTCCCGGGTGTCTACATACATTTCTACAATGGTCAGGGCGTAGCTCTTGGCGCCCGATTTTTTGCGCGGATAGGCGATCACCGGCGATTCCTTGAGCAAACGAAACGCCTTGACCGTAATGAGCTCCGGATCTCCCGGGCCTACGCCCACGCCGTATAATGTGCCGATCTTACTCATCCGTTTGTCCTCCTGTCGTCGGACTGTCTTTTTGATGCCGTCTTGCTGCAATGATATACACGGGGTTCAAGCTTTCAAACCGCGTCATGTCCAGAATCGGCTTGCTGCGGCTGATTTGGGCGAGCGTTATATCCGCTGCGAAGCCTTCTTCGGCAAAAGCTTTGGTTGCGGCCGACAGGTTCTCGATCGTTGCAGCGTTCAGCACAATGGTACCTCCCGGTCTCAAACGATTGCAGCAGATCGAAAGCAGTTCCCTCAGCTCTCCCCCGCTGCCTCCAATAAACACCGCATCCGGATCGGGAAACTGATCGAGTCCCTCCGGCGCTTTGGCATGAATTCCCGTAATGTCAGTCCGGAATTTGCGGATATTTTCACGGAAGTTCGCCAAGTCCCCTTCATTTTTCTCGACCGCATACACAGCCCCGTCACGGCATATCCGGGCCGCTTCAATCGCTACGGAGCCTGTGCATGTACCGATATCCCATACGATGCTGTCCCGTCTTAAATGAAGGGCCGCCAAGCTGAGGACGCGAACCTCTTTTTTCGTGATCAGCCCTTTGTCGGGCTTGCGCTGTGCAAACTCGGCGTCATCAATGCCGAGCGGCCAATCCGGCGACGCTGTCCCCGGCCGCCTCCGCAGAATCACGATATTCAGCGGTGAGAAGCCCGATTCACCGGAGGCGGCAAGCTCTTCGAGCCCGTACCAGCCGGTACGCTCCTTCGTACCTCCGAGATGCTCGCCGACAAAGACGCGGTATTCGGTCATGCCGAATTCCAGCAAATAGCGGGCGATTGCACCCGGATGGTTCTTCTCATCCGTCAGCAGCGCTACTTTGGCTTGTCCGTCGATCCGCTGCGCAAGCCCCTTCAGGCTGCGGCCGTGCGCGCTTTCGATATATGCATCCTGCCAGCTCTCGCCGATTCGCGCAAAGGCGAGCTGAAGCGAGCTCACCTGCGGATATACCTCCACCCGCCCGGGAAGCTTGCCCGCCAAATAACCGCCTATACCGTAAAATAGCGGATCGCCGGATGCCAGCACCACGGTCCTCCGGTGCTCTGCCTGAAGCTTCTCCGTCAGCTCGCCCAGACCACCCTTAATCAGGATCGTTTCTCCCCGAAAATCCGGGAAAAACTCCAGCTGCCGTTCTCCTCCGACAAGCACCTCGGCCTGCCTGATCCGATCTATGTACAATTCAGGCAAACCCGCCGTTCCGTCATCACCGATCCCTATGACGGCAATCGTTTCTTTCATCTAAAAATCCCCTTCCTGCCTGACGCTATATCCGCCGCTTTCCTTGGTCATGCTCATCCTTCCCAACAGCTCGGCCTTCATCGAGATAATGACCGTTTCCACCTCAAAGCCTGAGCTGCTGCTTCCCCCTGCTTCTTGAAGCAAAGAACGGCAGCAGTACGCGCACATCACATCGAAAAATAATCTGCATCCCAGCTCATGCATCATATCTCCCACCTGAGAAGCGGTGTTCGCTTCGGCAATCTTACGGACCACCGTCTCAGAAGCTCCGGCCTCCTCCGCCATACGGGCAAGAAAGCCGAAATCAACGGGGGCGCTCTTGGAATGTACCATCATCACCCCTTGCGCGACTTTGGAAAACTTGCCCATCATTCCGACCAGCGTCACCTTGCGAATGCCTTGTCTCGCACATTGTTGAAGCGCGAACCCGACAAAATCCCCCATTTCGACGAACGCTTCCTCCGGCAGCTTCGGATACATCTCCATCCCGAACTTTTCGGTCCGTCCTCCGGTAGAAAGAACAACATGGCTGCAGCCGCCCTTGACCGCTACTCGGATAGCTTGGGCTACGCTGGCTTTATACGCTGCCGTCGAGAACGGGACGACGATCCCCCGCGTACCCAGAATCGAGATGCCGCCTACTATGCCGAGTCTGGCATTCAGCGTCTTCTTCGCGATTTCTTCTCCATCGGGAACGGAAACAACCACCCTTACCCCCCGATTCAGCTCATACCGGTTTAATACCGCCTCGACCGCTTCGCGGATCATCTTCCGGGGGACCGGATTAATCGCCGCCTGACCAACCTCTACCGGAAGTCCGGGCTTTGTTACCCGACCTACGCCGACGCCGCCGTCCAGCTCGATGCCGGGCGTTTCCCGCCAGGAAACCTCGCAAATGATTCTTGCTCCATGAGTCGCATCCGGGTCGTCGCCGCCATCCTTAATAATTTCAGCGGAAGCCCGGTGCTCCTCCACCTCGCATGCGACGATCTCGAAGGTGACGTCCTGACCGATCGGCAGCCGGATGGTCGACTGCCGCTGCGGCTCCTGCACAATCAGCGCCTCAAGCGCCGCCTGCGCCGCAGCGGTCGCGCAGGCGCCCGTCGTATATCCATGACGCAGCGGCTTGGACTCCTTCGCATCCATGCCGCTTATCCTTCGCGCTCTGCAAGCAGCGACAGCGCATTAACGGATGCCACTGCAACAGGGCTGCCGCCCTTCCGGCCGATATTCGTAATGAAAGGCACATCAAGCTTGAGCAGCTCTTCTTTGGATTCCGCCGCAGAAACGAAGCCGACAGGCACGCCGATGATCAGACCCGGCTTCGCCTGGCCTTCCTTGACCAGACGAATCAGTTCCAGCAGCGCCGTCGGCGCATTGCCGATCGCATAGATCGCTCCGTCCGCCTCACGGGCCGCTTTACGGATCGAGATGATCGCCCGCGTCGTATTCAGACGCTTCGCTTCCTCCATAACATCCGGATCCGATATGTATACCCGAACGTCGCCGCCGTACTTTTGAATTCTCGGCTTGCTGATGCCCACCTGCACCATTTGCACATCGGCTACGATCGGCTTGCCGCTTCGGATGGCGTCGATACCGGCGCGGATGGCATCCGGATGGAACACCAGGCTGCGCCCCAATTCAAAATCCGCCGATGCGTGAATGACCCGCTGCACCACCTTGTACTGCTCCTCGGTAAAGGAATGCTCGCCAAGCTCCTCGGTAATCATTGCAAAGCTTTTCTCCTCAATTTCCTGCGGCTGTACCGTCAGCGGTTTAAACTCCGTCCGAAAATCCATAATTTATCGCGCCTCCCGTAACGTGTGATTTAATTCGTCCAGCACTCCGTCAAACTCCGAATACACAACGCCGTAATCCAGCTGCGGGCGTCCGATGACGATCGTATCAATGTTCATTTCCAGCGCTGCCGCAAGCTTTTCCTCGACCGCCCCGATTTTGCCGCTTTCCTTTGTGATGACCGTCGTGACCCCGTAATGCCGATACAGCGCTTGATTCAATTCCTTGGAAAAGGGCCCCTGCATGGCCACAATATTTTTCTGTTCGATGCCCAGCTGCTCGCACTTCTCCATGTTATCCTTACGGGGCAGCATACGGGCAACCAACGTCGTATCCGGGAGCCCGATCAGCCGCTCGGCAAAAATATGCAGCGTCTTGCTGCCCGTCGTGAGCATAATCACGCCGCGTCTGCTCGCGGCAAGCTCCGCTGCTTGCTCATAGTCGTCCACGAACAAAAGCCGCTGATGCCCTTCATAGGTTCCCCGCTCCCGCTCATAACGGATATACGGCACGCCCGTCTGAAGAGCGGCCGCCATAGCCTGCCGCGAAGCTTCCTCGGCAAACGGATGACTCGCATCCACGACTGTCCGAAACCCGCGGCTGCGGATCAGCTCGGCCATACCGGCTGCGTCAAGCCGGCCGGTTTGCACCGGAATCCCCGCCTCCTCCAGACTTTTCGCGGCACTCTCGGTCACAACCGTAGCAAGCAGTTCATACCCTGCGCCCTTAATGCGCACCGCCAATTCACGCGCATCGCTCGTTCCTGCCAGCATGAGAATCATAAGTACACCTCTTTGCTCTTAACAGTCGGCTTCTGCCGTTCATGTTCATGATCGTGGTCATGGTGGTCGTCATGTTCGTGATTATGATCATGATGGTGGTCGTGATGCTCGTGATTATGATGGTGGTCGTGATCATGGTGATGATGGTGATCCATGTGCTTCGCCGCCTCAAGCCGAAAATGACACATATCACAGTTCATGCGAACTTCTCCATAGAGCGCCTCGTTGGCCCGCTCCTTCAAAATTTCGCTCAGCTTCGGATGAAAGCCAAAGTAGTCCGCCAAAACGAACGACCGGTCCGGATGCTTTTTAGCAAACTCGCCTTTCATTTGCTCCAAGCGTTTGATCAGCACGCCCGTAAACAGAAAATAAGGCAGCATCACAATCCGTTTGGCGCCGAGCTTCACGCAGCGCTCTACGCCTTCGTCCGCGAGCGGGGCCGTTACCCCAATGAAGGCAGTTTCCACCCATTTCACCTTCAGCCGCTCCCACAATAGCCGCGATATTTTATATAAATCGCTGTTGGCGTCCGCATCGCTGCTGCCGCGTCCGATCACAAGCAGCGCCGTATCCTCCGCGTTCTCTTCAAGATCGATCCCCGCTTCTTCCAAGCGTGAAGACAAAATATCAAGCGCCAGCTCATGAACGCCGATCGGCCGGCTGTAAACAAACAGAACGTCCGGATACTTCTGCTTCGCCGCATCTATGGCAGCCGGAATATGCAGCTTCGCATGCCCCGCCGCAAACAGCGTGATCGGCACAACCGCAACCAAGGTCGCTCCCCGGTCTACGCAGGTCTGAATGCCTTGAGCGATCGTAGGTGACTCAAACTCCAAAAAGCACGTTTCCACGATCGGCTCCCCCAGCATTTTTGCCACCGAAGCTACAAAAATGCGTACCTCCTCATTTCCTTCCGGATCCCGGCTGCCGTGCCCTACAAACAATACCGCATTCATGCTCCGTCCCCCTTCTTTACCCATTATTGTCCTTATCGGCCTTATGAATCGCCGCACACCGCATTTTCGATCTGAAAGACCGGCAGATCCTGATGCCGGTACCCTTCCAGCTCCTTCACGCGGCCGAAAAATTTATGGAACCGCTCGTTCGGGTAACCTTCATTGGCGTAACGGGAGACGATTCTCTCCACCGTCTCCACCAACCGCTCCGGCTCGATGCCCTCAGCGACAGGCTGCCCCGGGCGGGCATTTCTTCCGACCGTTTTGCCTCCCAGGAACAGATCGAACTTTTCTCTGCGGTACACGATCCCGATATCCTCCTTCACAGCTCCGTAGCACGCCATACCGCAGCCGTTGAAGCCGATCTTCAGCTCCTTCGGCACGCGCATACCACCCAAGCGGCGATGGAGTTCTTCCATATAAGGCACCGAATCGGCCTTGTCCATGTTGCAGAAATCGCAGGCTTTCAACTGCGCCACATCGCCAATCGGGGCAACGAGCAGCCCTGCGTCCGTTAATCTTGAGGTCACCGCATCGGGATCCGATGTCCGGAGACGCACCAGCATTTGATGATGCGGGGTATATTCCATCGTCCCGTCTTCGCCAACGATCTCGGCAAGCAGCGCAAGCTGGGCGGCGGTCAGCCGTTTCTCGGCAAGCCCCGGACTCACGGCAAATTCAAGGATGGCTTCCTGGCGGAATAGGCCTGTGTCAAGGCTGCCGGATTCGGGCCGGGCCAATCCGGAGCTGTGCGCATCGGCAAGCTGCAGTGCTTCCAGTGCCAGCTCATACGCGGATACCGGCTTCTCAGATTTCCCCTCCGCTTTATATTCCGCCGCCGGACCATCCGGCTCCGTCTGTTCCCCCAGAGCCCAGGGCTCCGCTTCTTTCTGCAGCCTTTGATGCGGCTTTAGGGGCTGTACTTCTGATCCGAGCGTATACTTGCGCTGATAGCCGCGCGGTGTCACCATGAGCCCGTCATAAACTACCGTGGTCGAGTTGCCGATAATCACCGTCGTCAGCATCCCGATGTCGTGCTCCAGCATCTCTTCAAGCGTAGTGATGACGATGTCTTCACGCTCGCGGTAAGCGCTCTTGACGATCCCTACCGGCGTCTGCGGCGAGCGATGCTTCAGCAGCACCCGCTGCGTTTCCACGATTTGCCTTGTGCGTCTGCCGCTTCGCGGATTATACAGTGCAATGACAAAATCGGCCTGCGCCGCCGCTTCCACGCGCTTGATGATCAGCTCCCATGGCGTCAAATGGTCGCTCAGACTAATCGTGCAGGCATCGTGCATGATAGGCGCCCCAAGCAAGGAAGCCGTCGAGTTGATCGCCGATATGCCGGGAATCACTTCGACCTCTACGCCTTTGCCGCGCCGCCAGCCTTTTTCCATCAGCACCTCATAGATCAGCCCGGCCATGCCGTATACACCGGCGTCCCCGCTGGAAATGACAGCCACCCGATGTCCGGCCTCCGCTTGGCGAACCGCCTCCTGCGCCCGGCTCACCTCTTCAGTCATCCCCGTGCGCACCACCTGCTGCCCGTTTAACAAACCTCTCACCAAATCTACGTATGTATTGTATCCGATCACAACGTCGCTTTCCTGAATTGCATCTCTCGCTCTCTGGGTCATATGTTCATAGCTGCCTGGTCCAAAACCAATCACAGACAATTTCCCTTTCATACTTCATCCCTCCTTGACTTCCTAATCAATTGATCAGCATGGTCATACCTTCTATAAGGAATATGCCTCGTCCCTTCGCAAACTGCCTTCAACAATAAAATCTGCTTCCACTAGAGTGATGTTCAGCGCAGTGGCACTCCTTCTGGCAATGAGCCCTCTTTTGGGGCTGCTGTTAGACTGATTTTCAGCTCAGCAGCACAACGTGGTCCAATCGCGACCCATACAGCAAGCTCGTGAGGCAGCTGGCAGGAGGTGCCGTACGAATCCCGCAAGCTTCTGCGTCCATCCGGATTCATCGGGATTCTCCTCTGTCCGGTGAAAAAAACTGCTGTCCAACCGATATTCGGCACCCGAACATCGGCGAGCACTGCAAACCGGATGGACTCGCTCCGCATGCCAAAAATACAAAAAAGCATCTTCCTCCCGGAAGATGCTTGACGACAATGGATGGGGAACCAGCAGCACGGCTTTATTTTACGCATGGGCTGTCGCCCGTTTGGCTGCGCTCAATAAAGACGGTCGTGCCTGCATGGCTTCTACCGCTCTCGTACACCATCCTATCCGCGTAGGTATCGGGTGACTTCGTTGACAGCCGCCATCACAACATCGGATGGAACGGCCTCAACAGAACAGGCAGGTCTCCTGACTTGCGTCTCAACGCTTTTCCGCAGCCTTCCCATCATTCGACAGTGGCGTCATTCAAGCAGAAAAGCTTCTCGCTTACAGTGGCGGGACCGTGCCGGACTTGCACCGGCTTCCCTTTTAAACCGAGACCGTCTTTACGAACGGAATCGGTACCTGTTCGATAAAATGATGACTATTGCTGATTAGGGTAAAATCGAGTTAATGATAGCATGGTTGTCCGCTTAATGTCCACATCAGTTTTCACTTTTCACGGGACCCCGAAAAGGTTATGATGGAATCGACAGGGCATAAGAAAAGCTTCTGCTAAGAAGCCTGTTCGATGAAGAACCGTTCGTGTGTTAAGATGAAGCTTTTCCGTAATACCGGAATCGTGATCCTCCGGATCGAAGCCGTACATTCTGATATTAATAAAAAAGGAGATCTGCCGCCGATGGATCATCAACAGCTGATCAACTATGGATTGAAGAAAACCGGCGCCGACTTGCGTTATCCGTTTGATCCTGAAACGCCGGTATTGTTCGTCGCCAATAAAATGTTTGCACTTTTCGGCTCATTTCAAGGTACCCCCAGCGTGAACCTGAAGGCCGACCCCGACACCGTATGGCTGACGAGACAAACCTATCCGAAGTCCGTCTACCCCGGCTATCACATGAACAAGCGCCATTGGAATACCGTCCTGCTGGACGGGTCGATCGGCGACAGCGAAATATTGGACATGCTGGACGAATCTTATCAGCTGGTTTGCAGCAAGCTGCCCAAGTCGGAAAAACAGCGCTTGTCTCTCCAGTAAACGATGTTTCAACTTGCGGCTTACCCGTTAAGCGCTCTTGCTATACCATACATCGTAAGCCGTCATTTCATCGTTTGGCATCTCCCATCCACGGCCTCGCCTTTGAGATTCCTCGCTCGTTTTCTTCAAAAGCGGGTTTGAATAGGGCCACCCGTTTTTGTACAATCGGGTACAGGCTGGACAGTTAGAATCACATCCCGAAAGCACTCATCCAAGGAGGAATGTCCATGAAATATCGCAAGCTCGGTGCAACGAATTTGAAGGTTTCCGTCATCGGCGTAGGGACTTGGCAGTTCGGAGGAGAATGGGGCAAGCCTTTCACGCAAGCCGAAGTGGACGGCATTCTCGATCAGGCCAAGGATAGCGGCATCAATCTGATCGATACTGCGGAATGCTACGGCGACCATACGTCCGAGTCGCTGATCGGCAGCTACGTCTCCCGCGGACGCCGGGAAGATTGGGTGATCGCCACCAAGTTTGGCCATCGCTTCCACGCGCATATGGATCGTACACAGCACTGGTCCCCGCAAGAGGTGCTTCAACAACTGGACGCTTCCTTAAAGGCTCTTCAAACGGATTACATAGACCTGTACCAATTTCATTCGGGAACAGACGAGGCGTTTGATCAGGACGACTTATGGACTATGCTGGACAAACAGGTGCAAGCGGGTAAAATCCGCCATCTCGGAACGTCCATCGGGAGCAACGATAACCTGCATCAAACCGAAGCTTCCTCACGCGTCGGCTCAAAGGTCATTCAAGTCGTTTATAACCGGCTGGACCGCGCGCCGGAGGAGCGGGTATTTCCTTCCTGCGAGCGGCAGGGGCTTGGCGTATTGGCGCGCGTGCCTCTGGCAAGCGGATACTTGAGCGGCAAATATAAGCCGGGAGCTGTGTTTGCCGACAACGACGTCCGGCAGCGGCACGATCCCGAGCAAACGCGCCTCAAGCTTGAAGAGGTCGAACGCATTAAGGAGAAGGAGCTGCCCGCCGGTATGGATATGGCCACTTGGGCATTAGCCTGGTGCCTCAAGCACCCTGCGGTTACTGCCGTCATTCCCGGCTGCAAAAGCCCGGAGCAGGTTATCGCCAACGCCGCAGCGGCAAATTACGTGGGGGACGGCCACCCTCAAAGCTGGAAGCAGCAACCCAATGACCAAGCATAAAATGGTTTTGAGTTAAGAATGCCAAGGACGCGGCAGGAGCACTCCTCACCGGAATTCCGGTCGCTTTTTCACTTGCGGTAGTGCTTTGCCATGTGATAGTCCGTCTGCCGGCCGATTCCACCTGCCGGTATCAGGCGGAATCGATGCCACCCGCCGCGGCTCTTCCGCCCAAGCGGACATCCCGGCAGTCTGGTTCAGGCGCAGCGTAACTTTTACAAAAAAAAAATCGCCCCCTCGCCTTAAATGAACTGTGACCCACAATAGGGTCACTTTTTTTCAAAGTGTCCTTCATTAGGGGTCACAGTTCAAAAGTGTGATGGGGGCCGCTTGGTTTACGCCACCATGTTCCTCTTCAGCAAATCGTAAAACTCATCTGCCGGAACCGGTTTGCTGTATATGTACCCTTGAATTTCCCTGCATTTGACCTCCAGCAGAAACGAAAGCTGATCTTCCGTCTCCACCCCTTCCGCAATGACATTCAGGTTCAAGCTTTGCGCCATCGCCATGATCGCCTGAACGATCGCGGCATCATCCGGGTCATCGGTAACATCTCTAACGAATTGCTGTGCGATTTTCAGCTTATCGATGGGAAATTTTTTCAAATAATTCAGTGAGGAAAAACCTGTCCCGAAATCGTCAATCGAAATATGTACTCCCAGCTCGCGCAACGTGTTAAGCTTGTCTACCACTTGGTCCAGCTGATACATCGCTATGCCTTCCGTAATTTCGAGCTCCAGGTATTGCGGCTCCAATCCGCTTTCCTGAAGCGCTTCTAATACAACCTGTACAAAGTCGTCCTGGTAAAATTGGACCGGTGAGATGTTGACTGCCATCTTCAACGGCGGGAACCCCTCAAGCTGCCATGCTTTATTTTGCATACAGGCCGTTCGCAGCACCCACTTCCCGATGGGAATAATCAATCCCGTTTCTTCCGCAAGAGGAATGAAATCACCCGGAGAAATAACGCCGAGCCGCGGATGATTCCATCGAAGAAGAGCCTCCATCCCGTTTAAACGATGATCGAATATATCCACTTGAGGCTGAAAATACAGCACGAATTCATCCTGCTCCAGCGCTTTGTTCATCCACTCCTCCAGAACCAGCTTCTGGATGACCGCATCGTTCATCTCGGCGGTATAAAAGCGGTAGCCGTTCGTACCGTAATCCTTAGCCCTGGACATGGCCGTGGCCGCATTCTTCATCAGCGTAATCGGATCGTCTCCGTCCTGTGGATATCTCGCTATGCCGATACTGCAGCCCACGCGAAGCTCGTGACCGTCAATGGAAAACGGCTTGCTGAACAGATGAACGATCTTTTGCGCAGCCAGCTCGACATCCGAAGACGGCTCCGCCTCCTCAATCGTTACGGTGAACTTGTCTCCCTCCTGCCTCGATACGCTCGCACCGCTGTTTAGTCCGTTCTTCAGTCGTTCCGCCGCTTCCATGAGCAACCGGTCGCCGAACGTGTGTCCGAACGTATCATTGATATTTTTGAACCTATCGAGATTGATGAACAGGACAGCCAGCGTGGATCTGGCTATTCGGGTCGCCTCAATGGAAGCCTCAAGGGATTGCTGGAATTTCTCCCTATTCGGCAGCCCGGTAAGCTGGTCATGAAAGGATAAATCATGTAAACGCCGTTCCGTCGCATCCCTGTTCCGGAGATCGGCAATAACAAAATACAACAAAGGGACCGCCAGCAGCATCGTTCCTGCCGCATCCGCCAAGTGGACTAACCAGCCGTTCCATTCTGCATAGATGTAACGGGTCGCCATCTCCGCACATTCCGCCAGCAGCAGCAAAGTCAATGCGGCATACCAGGCAGCCCTCAGTTGATTTGCTTTTTTCTTTAAAGACAAATAAAGAACCGGCCCGGCAGCAATCAAGATGAATCCGGGCGCGACCCAATCCGCTTGATCATAGGGAAGACCGAGCACTCCTTTTATCGAGATCAGCCCGGCTTGCGTTCCGATCAAAGTAAACCACAGACGCAGAAATGAAGCATGCTGCAGAAACCCGTCCCCTTGCAATGGCCTACTTGTCCCGGACGCTCCCGCAGGACTTCGTAGTTTATGCCTGTTCATCCTCCGCTACCTCCTGAAGGGTATATTTCTATTCTAATTCCCCTGTTTCAAAAGGACAAGAATTTTCAGTCGGGAAGTCCTGCGCATTTGGGCATTTTGTCATATTTAGAGATCAAAATATTCTTATTTCCTTTTCATAGACCGTTTCGTCATCGTTGCTGTCCATGACCCGAACCTCCAACTTCCAGCGTCCGGGATACGGCAGGTAGGCCCCCCGGGCCTTGTAGCTGTGCCTTTTCATACCAAATGATTCTTCAAAGCTCGGATCCTCAAAAGATTCCAGAGGAACCATCAGCGGAGCGATCTCCGGACTGTCGACCGATTGAAGCTTCATAATGACTTGCTTCGGTTTGCCGAGCTTCTCGGGCAGCCACACCTTCGCCGTAAAATCGTTGACTCCCGGAGCGTTGGGACTGATCTGCGCCGTCATGTGTATCTTTTCGCCCATCACATGCCAATTCAGCGGTTCATTCGCAGGAGCCGGCAGTAAATAGGTAAAAACACCGGCAATCCCCAAAATAAGGGACATCAGCAGCACATCCGCACGAATCAGGCGTCCAGTTGTCCGTTCATGATTCCGCCGGTAAAAATAACGGATCAAGGATGCGGTAACGACCACCGCCAGCACCAGCGCCGTCTTGACGATCAGCAGCTTGCCCCACAGTGTTTCCACGATATAACGGATATCCGGCAGGAATATGAAGGTCATCAGCACCCCCGACGCGATCAGCACCAGAATACTGATCATCGCAGCCATAGAAAAAAAAGGGTACAGCCGCCTTGCTTGCTCCCTCTCATGGCGCCACAGCAGCAATAACGTCAGCAGCCCTCCAACCCAAACGGAAGAAGCGGCAAGATGCATAAAGTCCAATGTCAATGTATCTTTGGCGGGCTGGAAGGCGGCCGCATGCCCCAGCATGCTTTTGGCAACCCAGACGGCAGCAACCCATGCATAGTCCAGCAGAGCATTTCGGTACAGCATGACAAATGAAAGCAGAGCCAGCAAAAGCCCTCCGAGCCATGCATAGCCGATGGTCGTTTGCGAGAACAACCGCAGCAGCGCACCCGCCCCGGCATCGCCGATTAAATCGCCCATATGGGCCCACATGAACAAAATATAAACAATGAGGTAAAACTGCTGCCAGCGCTCTGCGTTTCGGCGCAGCCGATTCTTCGTCTCCAACGGACTGCCCGTCCCGAACCAGCGAAGCCACAGCAGCAATCCCGTAAAGCCCAGCATTGTAACGTAGAAAGCGATACGCGAAGCAAACTGCAGCACATCCTTCACTCCAAAGCGATCGAATGGTCCACTGTCGTGATAGTGAAGATGCTCCATGTCGGCCCTGATCCCGTCTGCGGGCGCCTGCCCGCTCAGGCTCTCGCCTACGGCGAACAGATACGTTCCGTTCACCGGATGTCCATCCGCTGAAATGACATGATATGTCACCAAATAAGTCCCTTGTCCAAGCTGCGGCAAATCCAGCTTAATCGCTGTTTGATTATCGCTCATCACCGGCCCCTGCTGCGTGACGAGCCGTTTGTCCTTATCATATACCCTTAATTGGTACAGCTCTTTTTCCAACGGTTCATTAAAGGTAAGAACAACCTGTTCAGGAGCTTGTACAAGCTCGCTGCCTGCTGCAGGTACGGCTTCAACCAAGCTGGCATGAGCGTCTGCGCGTGGCGCCCATCCAAGTGCAAAGACCAGCATCCAACATACTATCAAGAAATAAACCGGACGCCGAATCATCCGACTTACGGAAAATTTAAAAAACATGATAAAACCTCCTTCAAGTAGGTCCTCACTAAATGTAGCATAAATGACTCACATAAACCAATTACAAAACAATGAATATGGAATACTCACATATTTGTCGGATATTGTGTGAAATCATACATTGACAATCGGCGCGATAATGAGTTAATCTCATACTATCGCTCATCAAACAACTACATATGGTATTAGCAAACAGCTTTAGCCACGATATATTGTGGGATATTAAAAAGAAAGGCGGTTTGGTTCTGAACCGTACCGCCGATTTAAGCAGGAGCCAGTCGGCCGGATTCGCCATCTTTCGACTCGGAAAACAGCAGGGAAGAACTGCTTTTCCGAGACGCAGACCTGCCCGCTTCTTTGGTACGATTACCCGATGGCAGACAGGGGTGTGCCTTCCGGGACGCAGCAGGCATGCTTCGTTTGCGGGAACGGCGGCGGCATGCTTTTTACTTGATGAAAGGGAGCTGTTAACATGATTATCGTCAAAAGAGACGGCACGAAGGAAGAACTCGTATTCTCCAAAATGAAAAAAGTCATTGACTTCGCTTGCGAGACATATCCCGATTGTGATCCATTGGAGCTTGAAACCGCCTTGCTGCCGTTATTCCGCAATGAAATTTCGACCAAGGAAATACAGCGTCTGCTGATTCAAGTTGCCGTAGAGAAAACCAGTGTGGAACAGCCTAATTGGCAGTATGTGGCTGCCAAATTATTGACCTATGATTTATATAAAGAAGCGCAGTTAAACCGTAAATACGGCCATTTCGGATATGGCGATCTTTATTCCCTGATCACCTATCTGACACAAATCGGCCTGTACGGCGAGTACATTCTTGAACACTATACTAAAGAAGAGATCCGGGAGCTCGGCAGCTACATCAAACCGGAAAGGGACTATCTGCTAAACTACATCGGTCTGAAGACACTTACGGACCGATACCTGATCAAAGGGCTAAATAAAGAAATCCTGGAGCTGCCGCAGGAGCTGTTCATGGGCGTTGCCATGCATCTGGCCATGAAAGAATCGGACAAGCTTTACTGGGCCAAACGATTCTACGATGTGCTGAGCAATCTGGAAATGACGGTGGCCACCCCAACGCTTGCCAATGCCCGCAAGCCGCTGCATCAGCTGTCCAGCTGCTTTATCGACACGGTGCCGGATAACCTGTGGGGCATCTACAACGTAGACCAAAGCTTCGCGCAAGTATCCAAGCATGGCGGCGGGATGGGAATTTATGTAGGTAAAGTCCGCAGCCGCGGCTCCAACATTCGGGGCTTCAAGGGAGTGGCCGGGGGCGTCATTCCATGGATTAAAAACTACAACAACACAGCGGTTGCTGTCGACCAGCTTGGTGTCCGCTCCGGAGCGGTGGCGATTTATCTGGACGTATGGCATAAAGACATCCTGGACTTCCTGAACCTGAAAACGAACAACGGGGACGACCGGATGAAAGCCCACGATATTTTCCCGGGTGTATGTATTCCCGATTTGTTCATGAAGACGGTGGAGGAACGCGGCAGCTGGTATTTATTCGATCCGCATGAGGTGCGCAAAGTCAAGGGGTACTCCATTGAGGATGCTTACGGTGAGGAGTGGGAACGCCGTTATTGGGAATGCGTGAATGACGACAAAATCTCGAAGGACGAAATTCCGGCGATCGACATCATGAAGCGCATCCTGACGAGCGCTTTTGAGACGGGTACTCCGTTCATGTTCTTCCGCGACACGGTCAACCGGGCCAACCCGAACAAACATAAGGGCATGATTTACTGCTCGAATTTATGTACGGAAATATGCCAGAACATGAGCCCTACGGAATTGATCCAGACGCAGCACGAAGACGGCATCATCACCTCGCAGGTAAAGAGCGGTGATTTCGTCGTTTGCAATCTGTCGTCTACCAACCTGGGCCGCGTGTATACAAAAGAAGACATTGAACGTGTCGTAACAACGCAAATGCGGATGATGGACAACGTCATCGATTTGAACTACTATCCGATCCCTCAGGCGGAAATTACCAACAAAAAATATCGTGCCGTAGGCCTTGGCTCCAGCGGCTACCACCAAATGCTGGCTCAGCTCCAGATTCAGTGGGAATCCGAAGAGCATGTGCAAAAAGCAGACGAAGTTTATGAATGGATGAACTACTATGCCATTAAAGCTTCTATGGAAATCGCCAAGGAAAAAGGCGCGTATCCGGCATTCGAGGGAAGTGAATGGCAGACCGGAGAGTACTTCGAATCGCGCGGCTACAACAGTCCCGAGTGGCTGGAGCTCAAAGAGCAGGTAGCCAAGTACGGCGTTCGCAACGGCTGGATGTTCGCCATCGCGCCGACGGCGTCCACTTCCCTGATCGCCGGTTCGACTGCGGGCATCGATCCGATTTTCAACAAATTTTTCGTTGAGGAGAAGAAAAACGCCGTCGTGCCGCAGACCGCGCCGAACCTGAATCCGGACACGATGTGGTATTACAAGGAAGCGCACCGGATCGACCAGCACTGGAGCATCCGCGCTGCCGGCGTACGCCAACGGCATATCGACCAGTCGCAATCGTTCAATCTGTACATCACGCCGGAGCTGTCCGCTCGCGAATTCCTTGAGCTGTATATGGCAGCCTGGAAGAACGGGCTAAAAACCGTTTACTATGTCCGCAACCAGAGCCTCGAGGTAGAGGACTGCGTTAGCTGCAGCGCCTAATATCAACCACGAAGCTTAATGAACGGATCGCAGGTATGATCATGCCTGGCGATCCTCTATTTGTACACCGCAGGGTGCAGGAGGCATGAATTCGAATGGAACTTCAAAAAAAGAAGCTGTTTAACGAGCACGGAGACCGCGATTGGGGCAAGCGCCGGATTATCGGAGGGAATACGACCAACCTGATCGAGCTCAACAATGTGAAATACGACTGGGCAACCAAAATGTACCGCACGATGATGAACAATTTCTGGATCCCGGAGGAAATTCCGCTCGCTCAAGATGCGAAGGATTACAAGTTCCTGTCGCCGGCAGAGCGTCAAAGCTATGATAAAATCATCTCCTTCCTCATCTTCCTGGATTCGCTGCAGACGGCCAATCTGCCCAACATCAACGATTACATTACGGCACCGGAAGTCAATCTGTGCCTAACCGTCCAAACATTCCAGGAAGCGGTGCACAGCCAAAGCTACTCGTACATTCTCGACAGCGTTTGTTCTGCAGAAGTACGCGACGATATTTATAATCAATGGCGTGAGGACAAGCACTTGCTGCGCCGCAACCGGTTTATTACAGACTTGTACGAGCGGTTTATCGAATCGCCGACAACGGATAATCTGATGCGCACCATCATGGCCAACTACATCCTTGAAGGCATCTACTTCTACAGCGGATTCAGCTTCTTCTATGCGCTCGGCCGTCAAGGAAAAATGCTTGGCACCGTATCGGAAATCAAATATATCCAGCGCGACGAACTGACCCATTTGGCGCTGTTCCAAAACATCTTCCGCGAAATCCGCAAGGAAAATCCGGAGCTGTTTACCGATGAGTTAATCGGCGACCTGCGCAATATGATGCGAACCGCCGTCCAGCACGAGATTGAGTGGGGTCAATACATTACCGATAACAAGATCAACGGCTTGAGCAATGATATCATCGATCTATATATTAAATACCTTTCCAATGAGCGGTTGAAAAACATTGGACTTGAAATTCTGTATCCTGAAGTTGTTGAACATCCGATGAAGTGGGTGGAAAACTTCAGCAATATGAACAGCATCAAAACAGACTTTTTCGAGCAAAAGGTGACCAACTACAGCAAATCGTCAAACCTGAATTGGGACGACCTGTAAGGCCGACCTTCATTCTCCGAAACAGCAGAAGCCCGGAACGAGCATCTATTCGTTCCGGGCTTCTGCGATTTTCTCAACCGATATTCAAAAGCTCCCTTACCTTAAGCTCCAGTTCCACCATGGAAAAAGGCTTGCGCAGGTAAGCATGGGCTCCAAGCTTCATCCCCCTGCTGGGATCATCCTCTCCGCTTCGTCCGGAGAGAATGAGTATCTTCATTCCGGCCGGCCATGTTCCACGGTCCCTCAATCTTTCCAGCATGCCGTATCCGTCAAGCAGAGGCATCATCCCATCAAGAATACATAAATCCGCAGGCTGACTTAACAATGACTCATAAGCCTTTTCTCCATCTACGGCTTCCGCGAATTCAACAGGCAGATGCTTCAGCTTGGCGACCAGAATCGAACGCAGTATGTTATCGTCGTCGGCAATAAGTATCTTTTTGCGAACCGGAGGAGGAGACGGCATGACTCCCGAATCCTTCTGTGAAGTACCCGGGTGCAGCACAACCCGGTTGCGGCCGCTCTTTTTTGCTGTATACATCCCTTCGTCCGAGGCCGCAATCCACGCTTCCAACGACATCCCCGGTTCCCACTCGCAAACCCCTGCAGAGAAGGTAATGAAGAAAGATTGACCTTCGTTTTGTGCCACGGGTTCCAAACGGGTCCGCGTGAGAATGCTTTCCATCGTTGTCAAAGCATCCTTGCCTGAAGTATTCGGCAGAACGACGACAAATTCTTCACCGCCTAAGCGGGCCAGCAAATCCGTCGAGCGAAGATTGTTCTGCAGCAGATGCGCCAATCCTTGAAGAACCAGATCGCCTGCGCTGTGCCCATAGGTGTCGTTAATGGACTTAAACCGGTCGATATCGATAAATACAAGCGAAATGGGGGCCGGATACCGGTCTATACGCTGCAGTTCCACTTGGATCTGGTGATCGAAAAACCGCCGGTTGTAGACCCCGGTGAGCGGGTCCCGAAACGCCATCTGCTCGAATGTCCTTGTCCGTTGAAGCAGGCTGTAGATCCGCGCGCTCAATTCCTCATATTCGAAAGGCTTTATCACATAATCGTCCGCTCCCAAATAAAAGCATCGAACCTTATCGTGCATTTCGTTGCGTCCGGATAAAACGATAAGCGGTGTCCATTTTAAACTCGGATCGTCTTTCATAAATTCAAAAAGCTCATAACCGCTGATCGGATGTATCATCAGCTCGAGCATGACTACATGGTAGGTCCGTTCGCGAAGCATTCTCTTTGCCGTCATGATATCGGCGGCATCGTCCACTTCATACCCGTCTAGCTTCAGCCTGCATACCAAGCCGCTGCGCAGCACATCATCGTCGTCGATGACAAGAAGCCGTTGCCCATGCGAAGGGCCGACAGTATGCCGATGCCTATCCTGCTGCCCATTCAGCTCCCGGGAATACATATCGGCCTCCCTTTCCACATTCGGCATCCTTTTTCCCCCTTCCTTTCACTGCCTCTTTTCCCAGGCTAACCGATCCGCATGGCTGCGTTCCACCAGGATTCTCTTTCCATTCTCCGGTTCATCATCCCCATCCGGATGCATGTGGGAATGAATACCCTTTACGCGTCTATTCATTTTCCTTCCATTATATCATTTTCGACAATTATTATATTAAATCATTTGGGACTATTCCATCATTTATGGGTCTATAGAATTATTTTTCGCAATCCTTCAACTATGTTATGATGTAATTATAAGTTCATTTAGAAAAACCTTATAAAATTTTAGGCATCATGACCTATCGGAAGGAATGACAACGCATGAGCTCCGTGGAGCATATCATTAAAAAAGTGTCCAGATACATCACGTTCGGACAGCCGGTTTCTTCCGGATCCTTGGTCAATCAGCGCATTTCGGATCCCCGCATTCCAATGCAGGCTTATTATTTGGCCATTCAATCGAAGAACGAGCAAGAGAACTATTATCATGAAATTTGGCTCAAAAAAGAGGGAGAATTCGCCATCACCGAGGCTTGGTATCGCGAGAACAACGTGACGAGAAAGCTGCTGAAGGATCATTTATCATACGATCAGTTAAAAAACTCCATCGGCGATGAAGAGGCCAATCATATCCTCATGCGGATGACCGAAATCATCGAGAAGTCGGAAGACGGCTGGGGGCCCTATTCCAGAAGGACATAATGTGGATTTTACAAGCTTAATCGACATCGGTTGGGCTTTTTTGTTTTTCCCGGATATGCTTCCTCCAAGATCCTCTGCTAATCAGACGGCAATTCCGTGAATCCGTCCAGACATAAACCCAGCCCTCCCTTTCGCCGTTCAGCATATCCCGAATCCACACCCTTTCATAGTCGTTCACTTTCCCCGGACCATAGTATTCCTCCAGCTCATCCATGCGTTCCAGCCCTTCCTTTGTGACCATAAGCCATTGGCCTTCCACAAGAGATTCCCCGTGCTCCCCGGACAGCACAAGGGCGGGATACGAACCGGCATCGTACAATAAACCTTGCACTGCTCCGGACTGTACCGACAATACATAGGGAGCAACGACATGGTGGTTCGCCTCCCCGACAAGCAGCGTTCCATAAACAAATACAGGTATCACGGCCCTGCCTCCTTTCCCGGTCATGGATGCCCTTATCATATCATAATCTGGGGCAGATCTGCGGCAGCCGGAGACGAACAAAGATTTGCCCTGATCCCATTCCCGTGGCATTTCGTTCAGCCCCGCATAAACTGAATACAAGCCGCTGGAACCTGTGGAAGGAGGGAGCATTTTGCTTAGTGCCGAAGATGCTAACAAAATCATCCGCTTTTTGTCAGCCGCCTATTTTTGTACTGACTCCGCGGAAGCCCGAGCGGAATTCAACCGTCTGGCCAACGAACTTCGTAAAGCGTCGGGACAACCGCCGCAGTAAAAAATCAAGGGGCTGTCTCAAAAGTAAGTCTGCTCACCTGACGGACAGCCAGCTTGATAAGAGAAAAGCATATCAAAATGAAAAAATGGCGGTGCAAAGGGGTTACCCCTGCATCGCCATTTCTTGCTTCCGGTCTATTGCAAAATGATGGGCAAGCGAAAGCCATCCGGTATCCAGGCTCCCCTATAGCAGGCCTCGAAGCAGAAAACGTCGGTATTTGTCTAAATACACTTTCTGGCTCGATCATTCGCCGAACCGATAATGCATAGCCTTCCTCGCTTCGAAGTTGCTCCCTTGCTTGCTGTTTATAGCTCATCTGCCTCAGACAGCGTTATCAGCAGGTTATAGCTGACAAGCGCCTAAATCCCATAGGGGCGGACGGCGACGCCCGCGTGCTGCAGGCGCTCCTTGATCAGCGTGGCTAACGCCAGGGCTTCCGGCCCGTCCCCATGGATGCAAAGGGTGTCTGCTGCAAGGGCTACTTCGTCCCCTTGCAGTGACTTTACCTTTCCTTCGCAGACCATCCGAACCGCTTGGTCCGCGGCCTGCCGGGCATCGCGAATCACGGCTTCAGGGTCGGTCCTTGGGGTCAGCGTCCCATCCGCCCGGTAGGTCCGGTCTGCGAACGCTTCGGACGCCGCCCTCAGACCGATGGACTCCGCCGCTCGAATCAGCTCGCTGCCTGCCAGACCAAACAAAATAAGCTCCGGATCTAAACGATAAACCGCCTTGGCGATGGACTCCGCCAGCGGACGCTGTACAGCCGCCATATTGTATAAAGCGCCATGCGGCTTTACATGGCGCATCCGTCCTCCCTCGGCACGGACAAACCCCTGCAGCGCACCGGCTTGATACAGCACCAGATCATACGCTTCCTCGGGTGTGATCTGCATTGCTCTGCGTCCAAATCCCATCAGGTCGGGCAGTCCCGGATGCGCGCCGACCTCCACGCCATGTTCCAAACAAAGCTTTACCGTACGCCGCATAACCGCCGGATCGCCTGCATGAAAACCGCAAGCAATATTAGCCGACGTCACTACCTTCGCGAGCTCCTCATCGTGCCCGATCCGATAGGCTCCGAAGCTTTCTCCCATATCTCCATTCAAGTCGATGAATAACTGCTTCGTGGTCATGAACGATTCCCCCTTCGCCTAACTTCAAGCCCAATCCAAAAAAAACGGGAAGAAAGCCAAAAGCGTCCACTTTTGGCTTGTTCCGCGTGCTGTGCTGTTATAATTCCCCGCTCAATGTCTCGTGGTCGCCGCTTCCTGCCGGTCTGCTGCAAGTCCTCTCGTTTTTACGATAATTTTACGGATGCTGTCTTCCGAGAGATGGAATTGACGAATCAGCTCCGTCACGGAGTGACCGCTTTCATATAATCGGAAAATTTCATGATTTCTGCGCTGGATCGATTGCCGGGCGCCGTTGTTTTCACCCCAGCCCGCACGGGTTTGTTCTTTTTTCGGTATATACACGATCTCGCCCTGTATGTACTCCTGCAGCTGCTTCAGCAGCACGGGCGGCAAAATGTCTTTTCCGTTCTTGTACCCCACCGATGAAAGCCTCCTTTCGCGCCGTGATGGCCATAGCCTCGAAAGTCGTTAGCATGTTCATCTTCACACCTCCATCGGGTTTTGCTCTCGCAAAACGATCATTTCAGCACAAGGGCATAAAATAAAGAAAAACACGATAGCCCTATCGTGCCTGAATGCCTTTAATATGTCATGTATCATGCAATGACGATCAGGTGACGGTGTTGGAGAAAATGCCTATTCATTTGTCGGCAAACCCTTTTCCGCTGGTCCATGCAAATGTGTTTACAAACATCGAATGACACTCCCTTCACCTGAGTTAGATTGATGATACGCATTATGCTCCACATTATAAACCATGCTTTGCTTGAAGTCCATTGGCGAATCGGATAAGAAGGGGCCCGAAGGCCCCTTCCGACAACTTGGGCTCCCCGCTTTACGCGGAGATCACCCCGGTTAACGTAATCATGTTCACGATCACTCCTTTCCCTTAGCGTCAGCCGGCCGGCTACATGTACTATTTACTCATATGTCACGGCTTGCCGCAAGATGAAAGAATGATTATAACGATTTTATCCTTGCTTCCACGGCCGCAGCCAGCTGACGAAACGCAAGCTCGCGGAGAATGTACAGCGCCTGCGCTTCCGGCGCCGTGATCTCGGTGAAGCGCAGCCTGCTGCCTGGACGCGCCTGTGCGACAAGCGGCAGATCGACGGCAGCGACCTGCGCAATGCGCGGATAGCCGCCGGTCGTCTGCACATCGGCGAGCAGCACGATCGGCTGTCCGTCCGGAGGCACCTGAATGGTGCCCGGTGTGACAGCCTCGGAGATCATTTCGAGCGGAGAGATTAAGGCGAGCCGCTCTCCGTCCAGTCGGCAGCCCATGCGGTCCGACTGCGCAGTCACGCGATAGGGGGCGGAAAAGAAAGCTTCGAGGCTGCGGGCCTCGAAGCTTTCGGCCTCGCGCCCGCGTACCGCGCGGATCGCCGGATGCTCCGCATACGGCGGACGCGCCTCGCGCGCGAGCGCCCACGGTGCGGGCGAGAGCGCCGCCCCGGGCGCAGCCGCAGCCGCGAGACGGGCGTGGAGCGCGGCGGCCGGGGCCGGAGGCGGGCCCACAGGCAAGCGGTCGCCCGCCTGCAGGGGCCGGCCGGCCAGACCGCCGAACCGCGCCGGCACGTAGGTGCTGCGGCTGCCGAGCACGGCGGGCACGGCGAAGCCGCCCGCCACAGCGAGGTACGCGCGCACGCCCGAGCGCGCGGAGCCAAAGCGCAGCACCGTACCGCTGCGCACAAGCACCGGCCGCCAGCCGGGCAGCGGCGGCCCGCCTTCCGCGTGCGCGTCCATCTCCGCGCCGCAGAAGGCCACGACCGCCTCCTGCTCAAAGCGCAGTACCGCGCCCGTCAAGGTCATTTCCAGCACCGCTGCCCCCGGCGCGTTGGCCACGAGCGCATTCGCCGTTCGGAAGGCGAACGGATCGACGGCGCCGGCCGTCACGACGCCGATGCCGCGGCGGCCGAATCTTCCGGCGTCCTGCACCGTCGTGAGCATACCCGGCTTTTCCACCACCATGCTCATGCGTCTCTCCCTCCGATCCTTTCCGAACTGCTTGCATCCCGCTGCAGTTCCCGCTCCAGCTCCTCGTACCGCTCAGGGGTCAGCGGCTCAAAACGTACCCTGTCTCCCGGCTGCAGAAGACTGGGACGTTCGCGGTGAGGATCGAACAGCGTCTCCGGCGTTCGGCCGATGATCCGCCATCCGCCCGGCGACGCGAACGGATACACTCCTGTCTGCGTTCCGGCAATGCCGACCGAACCGGCAGGCACGTACGGACGCGGCCTGTCGAGACGGGGACAGCATAAACGGTCCGGAAGTCCCCCGAGATAAGCAAAACCGGGCATAAATCCGATCAGATACACCGTATAGGTATGGGAACAAAACAGCTCGATCGTGCGCTCCTCCGTCAACCCGGCTTGAGCCGCGACCGCCCCGAGATCCATGCCAAAGACACCTCCAAAGCATGCGGGGATCACAACGGGATTGCCGTCAAGTTCACCTGCATTTTCTTCCGATAAGCCAACCAGACGGCGATGAATCCATTCACAAACCTGATCATAGGGTGAAGTTTCCTGGCTGCCGTTCAACCCGGAACGATTCCCTTCCAGCCCCTCTTTATACACAAGCCAGGAGTCGTAATATACCGTCACCGTCGTATAAGCCCTTACCCACTCCACCACGGCTGCCGGCGGATGCTCGGCTAATCTGCGTACCGTACCGTCCACCAGCTTCCGATTCCGCTCCGAGACAACGCCTTTCCAGCGAATGACTACCGCCTGCTCACCAAGCGGGTACAACTCATAGGCACCATGATCACGGATCTGCATCTGTTCAAAACCCCTTTTGCGCGGCCAAGCACCGCAAGCCTGCGTCCATGCGAGTGCCCCGTGACGGTCTTTTCGCAAGTCCCAGCCCGTGACGGCCGCTCTTATATACATGGAATCGTGGCCAATCGTTCTAAGGCCGCTCCTCAAATCATACTATAAAAGCGGTCATTTCGAAAAACGGTTTCGACCGCCCCGCCGAACAAAAAAAACCGGAGAAAGTCATTCCTCCAGTCTCACCCGTCAGCCGGACCTTCCGCTGTTTTGGGCCGTGCCATCTTCGCCTGCAATCCATACAGCGGGACTAATCCCACACCACTTCCCAGTTCCGGTTAAGCGTCGCCTCGATCGTACCGCGTTCCATGATATAACCGGCAAGCAGCTCGGCCATGTCCGTCGGAATGTCCTTGATCACGGGCTTGCCTTGGAACATCAAATAATTTCCGCCTCCGCCGGCGCGGTAATTATTCATGACCACGTCATATTCCGCCAAAGGATCGACCGGACGCCCTTGATAGTTCAACTTCACCACCCGTTCCCCGACCGGACGTGAAATGTTAATCCGGTATTCAATGCCCTCCCACATATCGTAGTTATAATGCTGCGGCTTCGGATCGCTAAAATCGGGACTTACTTTGATCGGACCGTTTCCGTCATACCGCTCAAAATAGGATGCGGACCGCTCCAATGCATCCTTGATATCCTGTCCCGTAACCCTGATCACCTGCAGTGTATTGGGATATATGTAATTCGTCACAATATCGCGCATCGTAATTTGCTCGGGAAAGCCCGGCGAAACGTTGTCGAACAGCGCCGTATTGGAAATCGGAGCTCCGGACAGCTCCATCTGCACTTTGTTGATAAATTCGATCAGCGGATGCTCCTGGAGCCTCACCTGCATCGGATCGGTGATCCGCATATCTCCGATTAAACGTCCGATCGGCTGATCCAGCCAGATTTGCGTCTGTTCTTCGTGAGGCCGCATAAGCGAAAGAACCGTTCGGTCCGGCTCAACGCCCTTAGCGGACAGGAGCTCGGAATATTTGGATGTGATCCGATAACGGCCGTCCGTTTTGCGAAGGGTCAGCTGGACTTTGCCAAGGCATGCTCCGGCATAGCCCGGCTGAACAATCGGAACGCCGCCGATTTCTTTACCGGCAAGCATTCGATGCTGATGGCCCGTAAGGAGCACGTCGATACCTTCCACCTCGCAGCAAAGCGCATAGCCCTGATTTTCTCCCGTCAACGGCTCCGCAATCTCCCCCGTGTCCAGATGCCGTTCGAATCCCCCATGATAGGAGACGATGACCACGTCCGCCCTTTCCGTTTCCCGCAAATAGCGAACCCACCGTCTGCCCGTATCCACAGCGTCATCGAAACGCAATCCCGCGATATGCTCCGCTTTTTCCCAATTGGGGATGTACTGCGTCGTTAATCCAAGAACGGCTACCTTGCAATCGCCGCCGTATGTTTTTATGAGATAGGGCTTTCCGAAATACGGCTCCCCCGTCGAAGCATTCACGATATTAGCGCTCAGCCAAGGAAATCTCGATTCCGATACCGCCTTATTCAACAGTTCGATTCCGTAGTTGAATTCGTGGTTGCCGATGACTCCCGCGTCGTAGCCAAGCTCGTTTAAGGCTTGGATCATCGGATTCGGCTGCTCCCTGTTCAGCTTCGCATGATGGTACGCCAGCGGCGTGCCCTGTATTAAATCGCCATTATCGATGACCAGCACGGCAGCTTCCTTGCGCCGTTCTTCTTTGATCAACGCAGCGATTTTGGCAAAACCCGACTCGGTCGGATCATTGTTTGCATATTGAATGGGCAGCATATTTCCATGAATGTCGCTGGTTTCCAATATAGTGATGGTTAGACAGGTGGACATCCTCGTATCAACTCCAATATTCGTTGGCTGAGACCCACTATATCAAATTTGTGGAAAAAGAGCTACAACGGCACGAATTTCGTTTATATCGGGGATATGATCCACATGAATCCATATTTACAAAAGACAAAAACCAAATATGTTATATTGTTATCAAGATTGGATTCAAGATATTTCACAGGAGGTTCATAAGCATGTTCCATAAATTCGCTTCGATCAGTTTATCCCTGGTTCTTCTGGCCGGAATTGCAGCAGGCTGCGGGCCACAGCAAGATAACGCGCCGACGGATCGAGGAGATCAGCAGGAAACGCCGGCAGCCCGCTATGTTCCCAAAGAACTGAAGGTTCAGGTTGTCCCCCCGCACAACGCGGAGACACTGGAAGCCAAAGCGAAGCCGCTGGAGAAGCTTCTTGGCAATAAGCTGAACATTCCCGTGAAAATTTCCGCTTCAACGAACGACCATACCGTCATCGAAGCGATGTCCTCCAGGCAAGCGGATATTGGCTTCCTACCTCCGAATGCTTACGTTCTCGCCCATGACCAGAAAAAAGCAGCCGACGTGCTCCTTCAGGCTCAGCGCTATGGGATTGAAGATGCAACGGGCGCGGAAACAAACGAGCTGGTCGATGTTTACAAAGCCATGATTATCGTGAAAGCCGACTCCCCGATTCACGCATTGAAGGATCTCAAAGGTAAAAAAATCGCTTGGCAAGACGCTGCTTCTTCCGCTGGCTATGTATGGCCGGCCAATGAAATGAAAAAGGCCGGCGTCGATCCAAAGAAAGACGTGACCGGCATCGAAGTCAAGGGCCATGACAAAGGCGTGCTAGCCGTATTGAACGGCCAAGTAGACGCAGCCGCCATATACCAGGATGCCCGTAACCTGGTGATAAAGGACAGGCCGGACGTATTCCGGCAAACGCGCGTTGTCGCATTCACGGCACCGATTCCCACCGATACGATCTCGGTCCGCAATGATATGGACCAAGCCTGGAGAGACAAAATCGCTCAAGCGTTCATCGATATCGGGAAAGATCCCGAAGGCTCGAAAATCATTTACGATGTCTTTTCCCACCGCGGTTATGTGAAGTCTGACGACCGGAAATTCAATATCGTTCGCGACTACTTTAAAAATGCCGGACAAAAGTAATGATCGATTTGTATCCCCAAGGTGCATTTGCCTTTACAGGGCCGTGTCATATCCGCATCCGGACCGGACTTAACTGACGTACCAAGCAATCAGCTGCGCGCCCGGAGCCAGAAAAAGGTGCGCCAACAGGGTACCTGCGAACCTGGACAGCATTAGGAACCCGAACATTCGGTTCATCTCATTCAGGCTTGTTTGGCCGGCCATCGTCTTATCCGTGAGCAACGCCACCCTTGGATCGATAAAGACCGTCAGCAGGATCGTGGCCACGCCGTTAATCAAACCCGACGATTGCGATGCGGCCCTGGAATGCTCCGGTACGAGATACGATGCGTAAAGTGCCGAGAGTACCCCTACGGTATAAATGCCGGTGACCAGCGTATTTAACAGAAGCAGCCGCTTGGGAATCCCTCCCACCCGAAGCCTCTTCAGCATCTCCCAACGGGGAAAGCGCACATTGTTTTTTACCCGTTTAAGCTTGTCGATGGAAACGGATTGCCGCAAAAGCAGGGGAATCGAGCCAGCCGCTTCCAGACGGGATACCATCCGCATTGAAATAAAGACCATCGTCGGAAACAAAAGAATGGCCAGCAGCGTACCCGCCGCCGCACCGGCCAAAATGAGATGAAACTGCCATTCCAAAGGTGTTCCCGGTTGAAGAACGGCCGAATCGATCAAACCACCGGTTAGCGGCCCCTGCAGCAAATTCGACGTCCGCGACACCAGAAGGATAATGCCGGTCAAAGATAAGGCCACTGCCAGCTTGCCTGTACGAATCCCGGCCAGCCTCACGGCATAGGCCAGCGTTTCCACAGCATGAATCACCAGCGTCAACAGCACAACCAGCAACAGCTCTCCGGTCAATAACGCACCTCTCCTTTCATACCATTCCCGGGACCGCTTATACAGCGGTTTGCTTTTAACATCAAGCCGTTCCATGCGTTCTGACCGTAAAAAAAGGGATGGCGCACTCCGTCTGGAGCAGCTGCATCACGCTGTTCAATCAGCCTCCGGCAACGTCCCTTTTCGTGAACAGCAGCCAAGAGACGGCGCAGAAGACGATCCAATAAACCACCAGCATAGACACCGAAAATCCAAGCGTCATCCCCGGAATCAGCGGATTTCCGCCCAGTACATAAGGGGATAAATCGGTGTTGGCGAACAATAAATATTTTACCCAGGTATACTTGAGCTGCGCCAGTACCGAAACGACCGTTCCGGAAGTAAACATGAGAAAAATGGACAACCCGATCGCAAGCGAACTGCTGCGGAATACGGTGGAGATCATAAAAGCCAAGGTTCCGGTCATGACAATCTCGACGGCCTTCAGCCCGTACCTCTGCAGGATCGAAGAAATCGTCTCATCCGGAGCAACGATTCCGCCTGCGCCGAACAGCAGCAAGCCCGTAAAATAGGAAATGATCAGCATGACAAGCAGAAGCGTTACGCTAAAGAGCAGCACTGTCACATACTTGGACCAGAGAATTTTCCCTCGGGACGACGGACGGATCAGAAGCAGCTTAATCGTACCCCATGTAAATTCGGCAGCTACGATATCCCCCGCCACAATAACCGTAAATATGGTAACGAGCGAAGCCAGGCTCGACGCGAAAACCATAAATTGGAGGACATGATCCATCCCCGCTTCAACCACATACTTCATCAGCACACCCATGGCGATGACCGCGAGCGCCAGGATCGCCAGCATCACCCACGTACGCAGCCGGGTATAAATCTTCATGTGTTCATTCTGTACAAGCCGGACAAAGCTAGACAATCCGATTCCCCCTTGTCACTTCGAGGAATTGTTCCTCCAACGTTTTGATCTGCGTACGAATACCGTATACTCCGATTCCAGCCTTCACCAGTCGGGCATTCAGCTCCGCGATGGCCTGCCGCCGATTCGGCAAAGTAACGACCAGCTCCGAATCGTCAACTCTGGCCGTCATGTCATCGGTTAGCATGTCGAGCGCCTGAGCAAGCTCGTTCACCTCGAAGCGCACCTCCACCGTTTCCGACTCCGTCAGAACGTTTTTGAAGGAGCGGACATCCAGCAGCCGGCCGTTCTGAATGATCGCCACCCGGTCGCACATCAGCTCCATCTCGGAGAGCAGATGGCTGGAGACAATGACAGCAATCCCCTCCTCGTTCGCCAAACGCCGCAAATAATCGCGCAGCTCACGGATTCCTTCCGGGTCGAGCCCATTGGTCGGCTCGTCCAGCACAAGCACTGAAGGGCGGTGCAGGATGGCCTGGGCTACTCCAAGCCTCTGACGCATACCAAGAGAGTACGTTTTCACTTTATCCTGAATGCGATTCTCCAGGCGAACCAGCTGCACGACTTCGTCAATTCTTTCTTGTCCTACATCCGGCATCATCCGGGCAAAATGAACCAGATTCTGATAACCGCTCATAAAGCCGTAAAATTCAGGATTTTCTACAATAGCTCCGACGTGCACCATCGCTTGTTCAAATTCGTTTCTGACACTGTGGCCCCGGATCTTCACTTCTCCGTCAGTGATCGACATAAGACCTACCATCATCCGGATCGTTGTCGTTTTCCCCGCCCCGTTCGGCCCGAGAAAACCAAAAACCTCGCCGGGCATGACTTGAAAAGTCAGTCCGTCAACTATGGTTTTGGAACCGATCTTCTTTGTCAGGCTTTGCAGTTCAATTACAGGACTGGTCATATAGCCTCCAAATGAAAAAAGATATGATACGCTTTTCTGGCACGAAAAGTATACCATACCTCATGAAATATGACCAAACGCCCCGATTAATCTTCGTTTTCTTCATAATACTTGGCCAAGCTGACGATCATGCTCCCCATTCTTTCCTCTGCAGGAGCTACAACACGGTCAATCCCTTCATCACGAAGGGCCTCCGCCGTCACCTTCCCTACGGCAACAGCCACCACACTACCGTTGAACGCCGACTTCACTTGCTCCGCCAAGCCTTGCTTGCGGGCATAGGACATCAGAAAACGGACTTGGGGCGTGCTTGTAAACGTTACGGCATCCAGCCGCCCTTCGACGATTTCCGATAAGAGCTGATTCATCACGCTCAGTTCCGGGGGCACATGCAAGTACGGAAGAATTTCATAGTACTGAGCCTGCTGCTCGCCCAGCCATTTCACAAGACGGGGTGCATGATCTCCATACAACTGCAGGGCAACCCTGCGGCCGCGGAGGTCATACGGCATAAGCGCCCTCAGAATGCCTACCGTCGTGCCGTCGTCATCCCTTACCTTGGGCTCCAAACCGAGAGATTTCAAATACCTCACTGTCTTGTAGCCTCTGGCGGCAATTTGTGTACGTCTTAAAGTATCGATGAACGCTTCGCCGACTCTCATCGACTCTGCCGCTTGAACCAGCATCTCCGTTCCCATACCGGTAGTAAAGATGACCCAGTCCGTTCCGTTTTCGATGAGGCTGGTGATCTCCTTCTCCACTTTCTCCCGTTCGACGGCTACCGTGCCTTGGGCGGGACGGACGAGCGGAATGCCTCCAAGCTTTTCCACCATAACGCTCAGCTCGGCGGCCTTCCTCGGTCCAGTGAGCGCGATTCTCTTTCCCTCTAGTCTGCGCATGTCCTTTCTCCCCCATATCCGCTGGTATCTTCTTGATGACTGAACCGCTCGTTCATACAGCGTGAAGACACGATTTAAAAAAACAAATTATGTCAATTATCCTATCTATAGGCGTAGTCTATCTTTACATAATATTTGTAATAGTAATATACCTTATGGACCAGGAAGATTCAATACAAATCTGCTTATAACATTCATAAATTGTGCTTATGAAGCGAAAATAAGCGAACATTTAAAACAAAAAAAACTAAATTGTTCGTCTGTATTTTCACAAACATGACCCCCTCTATGAATTACACAGGTTTATATTCTATGAATCCGGGCAACTCTAGTACTATCGCTTCTATTAAATCAGATTCAGAGGAGGATACACTTGATGAATAAGTTTAGCCGAATAACAATGTTATGTTTTCACCTGCTTCTGCTGCATGTTTTCATTGGGGCTGTGCCTGCCGCTGCTTACAATACGTATGACGAATACTATGAGTCATGCTGCATATCCGCATCCTATTTTTATTCCGGAGAGAACGTGAACGAAGCTCCCGGGCTTCAAGTTCCGCCACCCCTGACGTACAAAATCAAGTCGGGAGACACAATGTACAGCATCGCCAGGTCCTTTGGTATTAGCCTTCCAACCTTACTCGCTGCCAATCCGACGGCAGAACCCAGCCGTCTCACCATCGGACAGCTGCTGGAGATCCCGGCGGATGAGGCGGAACTGCGGCTGCCCGACGGCCAAATGAATACGATAAGCCAAGTGTTCACTTCTACACTCACCGCCTATACCGCCGGGGCCGAATCGACGGGCAAAACCCCTTCCCATCCGGCCTACGGTGTTACATCCAGCGGCAGCAGAGCGGAAGAAGGACGGACGATCGCCGTAGATCCGTCGGTTATTCCGATCGGTACGACCGTATTTATCGAAGGTATCGGCATTCGTACAGCCGAGGATACCGGTTCCGCTATCCGCGGCGCACGCATCGACGTATTTATGGAAGATGTGCGGAAAGCCCGTAAATTTGGCGTGAAGAAGAATGTCAAGGTGTATGTATTGGGCAAAGACGCAGCACGAACCGGCTGATGACGCCCGTCTGTATTCAACCGATGGCGCTCGAATATGACAAAACAGCGGCAGGGGCTGTCCTTCCGGTTTAAAGAAGGACAGCCCCTTACACGTTTATTTTCGGCTCCCGACGGAGAGCCACTTTCAAGAGGCGGTTCCTCTTAAAGTCATCCTCCGTATTTTTTCTGAAGTTGGCGAATCCGGTCGATCAAATCTTTGCCGATGACTCCCTCAAATTCTTCATAAATCGGTTCCCAAACACGCATCCACTCCCGCCTCTCCTCCGGCGTCTGGATATGGATTTGCATCATGGACCGGTCATAAATCTCCTGAAGCTGGCGCGCGTTCATCACGACGGCATTTTGATTCGCCCATTCCGTAGTCTCTTTTAACGCCTCGCTGATCAGGCCTTTCAAATCGTCAGGGAGCTTATCCCAGTATTCTTTGTTCATCAGTACCGCATATCCTAAATAACCGTGATTGCTAATCGTCATATATTTTTGAACCTGATAAAACTTTTTGGAGTCGATGTTGCTGATGGCATTCTCCCCGCCATCCACGAATCCTGATTCCAGTCCGCGATACACTTCGTCGAAAGGAATGGCCACGGCTTTGGCACCAAATAATCGAAACTGGGCTTTAAGCACGTCACTGGGCATGATCCGAAACTGCTGCCCTTTAAAATCCGCCGGATGAATAAGCGGCCCCCGGGCCGAGGTCATTTGCTTAAAGCCATTGCTCCAATATGAAAGCCCTATCATATTTTTGCTCTTTAATTTCTTAAAAAGGATTTCTCCTATTTCTCCGTCAAACGCCTCTTGCACCGCCTGATCGGTCAAAAAAGCATAAGGAAGATCGAATGCCTGCCAGGCCGGCACATATTGAGATATTTTCGAAAACGCCGGAGCGATCATCTGAATGTTGCCGTTCATCAATGCATCCACTTCGTCCGTATCGTTATAAAGAACGGCATTCGGGAAAACCTCAACCTTGACGCGCTGGTCCGTTTTTTGATAAACGCGACGGGCAAAATCTTGAGCCGCCAAGCCCTTGGGCGTATTTTCCGCAACAACATGACTGAATTTGATGACGATTTCCCGGTCGAAGCCCTGCTGTTCATCATCATCGGCGGCAGGAGCGGAGCTTAATGTGGGATAAAAGCCGATGGCAACCGCCGCGACAAGGCCGATCAAAATGACAAGCATCGTTCCGAGCAGCCGTCTCAAATCCGCCCACCTCCAACCTCATCAGGATGATAAAACTTAAGTACAGTATACCATGAAATCTTTGTCCTTGCAGGAACAAACATGAATTCGGAGTTTTGCGGTTACACTACAAAAAAGCCCTGCCGGCCGCGGCCATGAGAGCGAGGAGGAATAGCCCTATGATGTATAAAGGTTATGTTATCCGTTTAATTTGTTGTCCCGCCCTTGTTCTGCTTGTTGCATCCGGGTGCGGACAAAATCAGCAAAATTCCAATCCAAACCAGCAAAGCTCGAATCAACAAAATGTCAGACCGGTCGATACAGAGCTTCAGTACCAAATGAAAATGTACCAGGACATCCGGCAGGAAGAATTCAAGCAGCAGGAACAAATTCGCAAAAACGAAAAACAACAGCTAAAGACCCTGCAAAAGCAGCAGGAGGAAATGCTGAAGCAGGAGCTTGAGTTTCAGGAAAAAATCCGAAAAGCAGGTGATTCCTGGTCGATCAAGAATAAAGAAGAGAAGTCTTCCGGCAAGCAGGAGACCCAAGATGAGCAGGACAGGTAAAGCGCCAGAGGCTACCCCCGCCGTACATGCCTGTCATTGTAATTATTTCCACAGATAGGAATGACGGGCAAATTTATTCCCAATGGCTTCAGCTTATTGTATGATTAGAATAAACAATGGCTCAGTCATTCGCCGACGGGAAAGGGGACATCTTGCCAAAGCTATGCTTCAGCGTTTGAAAATTAATTGGAAAATCGCCATTCTATCATTTGGTATCGTGCTTTTTTCGCTGTGCATCGCCGGAAGCGTTCTCATGGGCGGCATTATCCGGATGAAAGAGGAAGATCTCGGGTGGCGGCTGCTTGTCACCGCGCGAACTGTGGCCCAGATGCCCGAGGTCATCGCCGGTCTCACTAACCCCGATCTGCGACCAGGGATCCAACCCGCCACCGAACGCATCCGCATTATCAATGACGTGACTTACGTCGTTGTCATGGATATGAATCGGGTACGGCTCTCTCACCCGGTTCAGAGCCTAATCGGCACCCAGTCGAGCGGAACTGACGAGGGATCGGCCTTCGCTGAGCACACCTATATATCCAAGGCAAAGGGGGAGCTGGGTACGGCACTGCGCGCTTTCGTGCCGATTATGAACGATAATGTTCAAATCGGAGTCGCGCTGGTCGGCCGCATTATGCCGACCGTAGGACAAGTGCTGCTCGACCTTTCCGGCCAAGCTTATGTGGTTTTGCTGCTCTCTCTTTTATTCGGGTTTTGGGGTTCCTGGAAACTTGCCCAGCACATCAAGCAGCAAATGTTTGAACTGGAGCCGCACGAAATCGCCAGGCTTCTGGTTGAGCGCACGGCAACCTTTCACGCGATGCATGAAGGCGTTATCGCGATTGATAAGAATGAACGCATTACCATATTTAATGAAAAAGCGAAACAAATGCTGAAAATTTCAGGCGACGTGATCGGGAAGCTGATTCACGAGGTCTTTCCGAATTCCCGTCTGCCCGAAATTCTCAAGATGAATCACCCCGTATATAATCAAGAACAAGCGATTGGCAGCGATATCATTATGAGCACACGTGTTCCCATTACAGTAGGCGGCCGCACCGTTGGGGCAGTGGCGATTTTTCAGGACCGGACTGAAGTGACGCGAATGGCCGAAGAACTGACCGGTGTGAAAGCGTTCGTTGACGCCCTGCGTGTTCAAAATCACGAGTATATGAACAAGCTTCATACGATCGGAGGCTTGATTCAGCTGGGCAACAATGAAAAAGCGCTCGACTACTTGTTTGAAATTAGGGAGCAGAAAGAAGAGCTGACCCGTTTCCTTACCCGACGGATCCAGGACGACAGCCTGACCGGACTTCTCCTTGGCAAGATCAGCCGCGGACGCGAGCTTGGCATTGAAGTAACGATCGACCGTCAAAGCCAGTTGGAGCGGTTTCCGGAACGGCTCGATCACCATGACTTTGTTATTTTGCTCGGGAACCTGCTGGAAAATGCTTTTGACGCTCTTCAGCAGGTTCAACGGGATAAGCGCGTATTCGTCAGCATTGCCCAAGACGAACAGGCCCTCTCGGTGCTTGTGGAGGACAACGGCTGCGGTATGGATAACGCTACTCGCGCCCGGATTTTTGAACGCGGCTTCACTACAAAAGGCGGCAGCGAGCGGGGCATCGGACTTCACTTGGTTGCCGGTATAGTGGATAAAGGCGGAGGTACCATCGAAATCGATTCAACACCTGGTGAAGGAACCACATTTGTGGTTTCGTTCCCGATGGACTAATGTTTGATATAACGAACGAGGCAAGGTGAACCTATGAATATGATGAATTCCCCAGAATCCAAGCTGTTTCGTGTTATACTGGTCGAAGACGATCCTATGGTTCAAGAAGTGAACCAACAGTTTATCGAACGTGTGAAAGGCTTTCAAATTATCGGCACCGCTTCCAGCGGAGATGAAGGGCTGCGCATGGTGAAGAAGCTGAAGCCGGACCTGATGATCCTTGATATTTTCATGCCGGTACAGGACGGGATAGAAACGCTGGCACAAATTCGGAAACAGCAGCTATCCGTTGATGTTATTGTGATCAGCGCCGCTAACGATATGCGAACCATTGAGCGGATGCTGCAAAACGGAGCGGTCGATTACATTATAAAACCGTTTAAATTCGATCGTGTCAAACAGGCGCTTGAGCATTACCGGAGCATCAAAGAAACGCTTCAAAGCGAGCATACGGTAACCCAAAGCGAGCTCGACCGGGTTCTGTACGGCAATCCGCAAACGCCTTCTTCACTTATATCCGCTTCAGACGCAGCGGCGGTCCAAGATCTGCCCAAAGGTCTGCAAGCTTTAACCCTGAAGCAAATTCTTCAATTTTTATCGGGCCAAACCGATCCGCTTTCAGCTGAAGAAGTAGCCGAAGGCGTTGGCATCGCCCGGGTCACGGCTCGGCGTTATTTGGATTATTTGGAAAAGAGCGGTCAAGTACGCCTTGATCTGCAGTATGGCGTAGGCCGCCCCATGAACAAATATGTTCTTTCATCCCGGCCGGGAGAATCCCGTTGAACGTAAATTAACAAATACAGGTCTTTTTCTTCTTGCCGATTTTGCCGGCCTGCTTCGCTTTGCGAAGGTATTCCGACGCCAGCGGTACTTTACAAGCCGTTGCCCCGACATCCACGTGTACGCTACCGATCGATTCAGCAACCCTCATTGCCTCCTCATGCAAAACGGCTGCGTAGGTACCGACTGCAATAACGAATGAATTCATGGTATAGCGGACCCGGTTCATTTCGTCATGTACGGTCGCTTCCACCTGCTTTAAAAGCTGTCTGATTTCATTTATATCCAAAAGCTCGTCAGGAGTAATCGAGATATAGTTCGCATAAGTGCTCCAGCCGCAAACGGCGATCATTTCCTCAGGCGACTTTATCCATTCCCTGGCTAATTCCATGGCGTACGGACTTTCCGCGGCAACCCATGCTACCGTATACTCAGCAAGCATGTACCAATTGGCTCTTCTCACCCAGTCTTGAAGCATTTCTTTTGTCGCCGTCTTGGGGTTAACGGTAAGTCCGGCCAAATACATCGCATCGCTATTTCCGGTTTCGTATAGCGCACGAGCGAGATGCTGGTCTTTTTTCACATCTTTGACCAGCTTCTTTAAATCGCCCACCTTCACTCCGAACAAAGGCTCTTTCGCACCGTGACGCAGGAAGATCTGTTTTGTTTGCTCCGATCCCATTGCTATGAGCTTGTCCATGATTTCGTTTAAATCAGTCATTGTATCCACCTTCCCCTCAATGTATGCTTTTCTCGATTTTGAAAATCCGATACTTTTAAACCAATTCTGGAATGAAGCATGCTCAAAACAATTCAGGAACGACTTGGTCATTCCAAGTTTGAGGTAATTGCGGATTTTTATGCGGAATCGGGCCTACGCCGCCATCTTGGGAAGCTGGAAAAGGGGCTAATCTGCCAGCACCTCCATGACGTCGGCAGCGCTCACCGCGGAGTTACTATTTTCTTTTCTATATACTATCATAAGAGATAAAAAGGCCCCAGGAACCCACATCCTTGGACCAATTTTTTACTTTCTTAAAAATTAACTTCCAATATTAAGAATGAAATTATTTGACAATTATCTAACAATTATCACAGGGTAAAATAACCAGTCTCTTGACTTATACTCTTTCGAGTAAAGATCCCTAATATCCCGAGTGATGCCATTTTCAATGAGGAAATTACGAAATCTCTTACTTAAAAATTGCAGTTGTCAAAAAAAGTGCAGTTTGAAAACACCCTCATACTGAAATCCCATTACTAAGCGGCTTGTGCCAGCATTCTTTCGCGATAAATAGCCGGGGGCCAGCTGTAATGCTCCCCAAAATCAAGACATGATTTTTTAGAAAATAAGTTATGTCCTCCTTCCGGTATTTAGGATGCGATTTGCCTTATTTCATGGGCGTAGAACTGAATGGGGCGCGCTTTGTAATGCTCCCCAAAGTCAAGACATGATTTTTTAGAAAATAAGTTATGTCCT